>NZ_JAMPTM010000179.1 GCF_025403375.1 Frankia gtarii | reverse complement strand
CCGGCGGCCCGTCCGACTCCAGCGTCCCGACCGAGAAAGAGAGAGCAGGCGACAGTCTTGCTGGACGTCAACTTCTTCGACGAACTGCGCATCGGTCTTGCCACCGCGGACGACATCCGTCAGTGGTCGCACGGTGAGGTCAAGAAGCCGGAGACGATCAACTACCGCACCCTGAAGCCGGAGAAGGACGGGCTCTTCTGCGAGAAGATCTTCGGTCCGACCCGGGACTGGGAGTGCTACTGCGGTAAGTACAAGCGGGTCCGGTTCAAGGGCATCATCTGTGAGCGCTGTGGCGTCGAGGTCACCCGCGCCAAGGTGCGCCGTGAGCGCATGGGGCACATCGAGCTGGCCGCCCCGGTCACCCACATCTGGTACTTCAAGGGTGTCCCGAGCCGGCTCGGCTACCTGCTGGACCTGGCGCCGAAGGACCTCGAGAAGGTCATCTACTTCGCCGCCTACATGATCACCAAGGTCGACATCGACGCGCGGCACCGCGACCTGCCCACCCTCGAAGCCCGCATGGGTGTCGAGAAGCAGCAGCTCGAGGACAAGAAGAACGCCGACGTCGAGACCCGGCAGAAGCGGCTCGAGACCGACCTCGCGCAGCTCGAGGCCGAGGGCGCCAAGGGCGACGCGCGGCGCAAGGTCCGCGAGTCGGCCGAGCGTGAGATGCGCCAGATCCGCGACCGCGCGCAGCGCAAGATCGACGATCTGGACCGCGTCTTCGACCGCTTCAAGGGCATGAAGGTCCAGGACCTGGAGCCGGACGAGCTGCTCTACCGTGAGCTGCGCGACCGGTTCGGCCAGTACTTCGACGGCGGCATGGGCGCCGAGGCGCTGCAGCGCCGGCTCGCCGACTTCGACCTGGCCGCGGAGGCCGAGTCGCTGCGCGAGACCATCCGCAGCGGCAAGGGGCAGAAGAAGGCCCGCGCGCTCAAGCGGCTCAAGGTCGTCTCGGCGTTCCTGAACACCCGCAACTCCCCGATGGGGATGGTGCTCGACTGCGTTCCGGTGATCCCGCCGGACCTGCGGCCGATGGTGCAGCTCGACGGCGGTCGGTTTGCCACCTCCGACCTCAACGACCTGTACCGCCGCGTGATCAACCGGAACAACCGGCTCAAGCGGCTGCTCGACCTCGGCGCGCCCGAGATCATCGTCAACAACGAGAAGCGGATGCTGCAGGAGGCCGTCGACGCGCTGTTCGACAACGGCCGCCGCGGCCGGCCGGTCACCGGCCCGGGTAACCGTCCGCTGAAGTCGCTGTCCGACATGCTCAAGGGCAAGCAGGGCCGGTTCCGCCAGAACCTGCTCGGCAAGCGGGTCGACTACTCTGGCCGGTCGGTCATCGTCGTCGGACCGCAGCTCAAGCTGCACCAGTGCGGTCTGCCCAAGCAGATGGCGCTGGAGCTGTTCAAGCCGTTCGTGATGAAGCGCCTGGTGGACCTCAACCACGCGCAGAACATCAAGTCGGCGAAGCGGATGGTGGAGCGGGCCCGCCCGGTCGTCTGGGACGTGCTCGAGGAGGTCATCACCGAGCACCCGGTGCTGCTCAACCGGGCGCCGACCCTGCACCGCCTCGGCATCCAGGCCTTCGAGCCGCAGCTCGTCGAGGGCAAGGCCATCCAGATCCACCCGCTGGTCTGCACGGCGTTCAACGCCGACTTCGACGGCGACCAGATGGCGGTGCACCTGCCGCTGTCCGCCGAGGCGCAGGCCGAGGCCCGGATCCTGATGCTGTCGAGCAACAACATCCTCTCGCCGGCGTCCGGTCGGCCGCTGGCGATGCCCAGCCTCGACATGGTGACCGGTGTGTTCCACCTGTCGACGCTGGCCGAGGGTGCCATCGGCGAAGGCCGGGCGTTCTCCTCGGTCGCCGAGGCGCAGATGGCCTACGACGCCCGGGAGATCGGGCTGCAGGCGCGGATCAGCGTCCGGTTGCGTGACACCACCCCGCCGTCGGAGTGGGTGCCGTCGGCCGACTGGGTCACCGGGGACATGTTCAACCTGGAGACCACGTTCGGCCGCTGCCTGCTCAACGAGGCGCTGCCGGAGGGCTACCCCTTCATCAACGCCCAGCTGAACAAGAAGGCTCAGGCCGGGATCGTCAACGACCTGGCCGAGCGGTACCCGAAGATCCAGGTCGCGGCGACGCTGGACGCGCTGAAGAGCGCCGGTTTCTACTGGGCCACCCGGTCCGGGGTCACCGTCGCGATCGAGGACGTCGTCGCGCCGCCGAACAAGGCCGAGATCCTCGACGACTACGAGCAGCGGGCCGATCGGGTGCAGAAGCAGTTCGACCGCGGCTTCCTGTCCGACGAGGAGCGCCGCAGCGAGCTGGTGCAGATCTGGACCGAGGCGACGAACAAGATCGCCGAGGCGATGGAGAAGAACTTCCCGCAGACCAACCCGGTCTACGTGCTGGTCAACTCCGGGGCCGCCGGAAACATGATGCAGATCCGGCAGCTCGCCGGCATGCGTGGCCTGGTCTCCAACCCCAAGGGTGAGATCATCCCGCGGCCGATCAAGGCGAACTTCCGCGAGGGCCTCACCGTGCTCGAGTACTTCATCTCGACCCACGGCGCCCGAAAGGGTCTCGCCGACACCGCCCTGCGCACCGCCGACTCCGGCTACCTGACCCGCCGGCTCGTCGACGTCAGCCAGGACGTCATCGTCCGCGAGGAGGACTGCGGCACCGAGCGCGGCATCCTCACCCGGATCGCCCGGCGCGGCGCGGACGGCGTGCTCGTGCGCGACCGTTACGCCGAGACCTCGGCGTACGCACGGACGCTGGCCTCCGACGCCGTCGACGAGCACGGAGAGATCATCGTGCCCGCCGGCACCGACGCCGGGGACGTGGCGATCGGCCAGATCATCGAGGCCGGCATCGAGTCGGTCCGGGTTCGCTCGGCGCTGACCTGCGAGTCCCGGATGGGAGTGTGCGCCCAGTGCTACGGGCGTTCGCTGGCCACCGGCAAGCTGGTCGACGTCGGCGAGGCCGTCGGCATCGTCGCCGCCCAGTCCATCGGCGAGCCCGGCACCCAGCTGACGATGCGTACCTTCCACAGCGGTGGCGTCGCCGGCGACGACATCACCCAGGGCCTGCCGCGTGTCGTCGAGCTGTTCGAGGCGCGCAGCCCCAAGGGCAAGGCTCCCATCACCGAGGTCTCCGGTCGGGTGAAGATCGAGGAGACCGAGAAGACCTTCAAGGTCGTGGTGGTGCCGGACGACGGCAGCGAGGAGATCGCCTACCCGGTCTCGCGGCGTTCGCGCCTGCGGTTCCGCGAGGGCGACCACATCGAGGTCGGCAGCCAGGTCGTCGACGGTGCCGTCGACCCGCACGAGGTGCTGCGCATCCTCGGCCCGCGCCAGGTCCAGCTCCACCTGGTCGACCAGGTCCAGGAGGTGTACCGGTCGCAGGGCGTGTCGATCCACGACAAGCACATCGAGATCATCATCCGCCAGATGCTCAAGCGGGTGAATGTGCTGGAGTCCGGCGAGACCAACCTGCTGCCCGGCGAGCTGTGCGAACGGGCGCGGTTCGAGGGTGAGAACCGTCGGGTGGTGGAGTCTGGCGGCCAGCCGGCCTCGGCCCGCCCGGTGCTGATGGGGATCACCAAGGCGTCGCTGGCCACCGAGTCGTGGCTGTCGGCGGCCTCCTTCCAGGAGACGACCCGAGTGCTCACCGACGCGGCGATCAACGCCCGGTCGGACTCGCTCGTCGGCCTGAAGGAGAACGTCATCATCGGCAAGCTCATCCCTGCCGGCACCGGCATCTCCCGGTACCGCAACATCCGGGTCGAGCCCACCGAGGAGGCGCGCGCCGCGATGTACTCCGTCGGCGCGTACGAGGACGGTGGCAGCGTGGAGTACGGCGCCTTCGGCACCGGCACCGGCCAGGCCGTCCCGCTCGACGAGTTCGACTACCGCAGCTCGGGCGACTTCCGCTGACCCGGAGCCTCTGAGTCCCGGAGCCTCTGAGTCCCGGAGCCTCTGAGTCCCGGAGCCTCTGAGTCCCTGAGCCTCTGAGTCCCTGAGCCGAACCCGCCGGTTGCCGTTTGCCGGTTCCTTGCCCTTCCGGAGGGACGAATCGGATGCGATGCCCTCCGGAAGGGCAAGGAAGTCGGGACCAGGACAACGGCAGGGGATCGATCGGTGGGGGCTTCGTGACGGACTGGGCCGAGATCCGGCGCGTGTGCACGATCTACGAGGACGACGCGGTCCTCGCGCTCGACAAGCCCGTCGGCATCTCGGTGATGGGGGAGCGTCACGACACCGACCTCGTGCGGCTCGCCGCCGACGCGGGCGAGGAGCTGTTCCCGGTGCACCGGATTGACAAGGTCACCTCGGGGGTCGTGCTGTTCGCCCGGGAACTACGCTTTCACGGCGACCTGACCAGGCAGTTCCAACGGCGTACGGTCGACAAGCGATATCTGGCGCTGACCCGCACCCGGGGTCTGCCCACCACTGGAACCATCGATCTGCCCCTGAGCGTGGGCCGCAAGAGCCGCGTCCGGGTGGCCGCGAACCGCGCCGACATCACCGCGTCGCGCCGCCCACCGGCAGACCCGGACGTCCGGGGCGGCGCCGACGAGGCGGGAGCGTTCGGCGCGGTGGCGGAGGAGGGGTACTGGTCGATCGCGCCGGGTGCTGCCTTCGGGCATGTACGGACCTATCCCTCGGTCACCACGTTTGTCCGTCTCTGGGAGGGCGGCGAACGCACCCTGCTCGCGGCGATTCCGCGGACCGGCCGGCGCCATCAGATCCGTGTGCACCTGGCCTGGATCGGCCATCCGATCGACGGCGATCCACTGTTCGACAAGGCGCCGGCGACGCGCACCTTCCTGCACTCCTGGCGGCTCGCCTTCGACGCGGCCTGGGCCGGTGGCTCCCGCGTCGAGGTCGAGGCGCGGCCCGACGCCGACTTTCTCGCCCCCGTCGGGGACCCGCTGCCCGCCGATCTGCTCGATGACACTCGACGCCAGAACGATGACGCTCGACGCCAGAACTAGGGACGCGATCCGCGGGCTCGGCGGCACGACCGTTTCGAGTGCCGCCACCGGGACTGGGCGATCACATGCCGCCGTAGGCCTCCTCGTGGAGCTCGCCGTATACCCGGACCAGGTCGGGTAGCTGGTAGTGGGCGTTGAGGCCACTGGGGTTCGGCAGCAGCCAGATGCCGGCCGGGCCCAGGGTCTCCGGCTGCCGGCCGACCTTCGCCCGGCGCCGGCCGAAGCCGACGCGGTAGGCGGCCAGGCCGAGGAAGGCCACCCAGCGGGGCGAGATCCGCTCGACGAGCTCGGTGAGCCGGGCGACGCCCGCCCGTACCTCGTCGTCGCTGATCTCGTCAGCGCGGGCGGTGGACCGGTTGACCAGGTTGGTGATGCTCAGGCCGCGACTGGTCAGCTCGCCGGTCTCGCTGGGGTGCAACCGGCGCGGGGTGAACCCGGCGAGGTGCAGGACCGGCCACAGCCGGTTGCTCGGTGTGCCGAAGTGAAAGCCGGTCGCCCCGGACTCCAGGGACGGGTTGATCCCGCACAGCAACACGGTGGTCCGCGGGGCGACAAGGTCGGGGACCGCGGTGTCATAGGCGGCGAGTAGCTCCGCCCGGGGCGGCCGCGCGGGTGGAGCGGCCAGTGGCTGTGCGCCAACTGCGTCAAACATGTCCTCGAGGACCTCCGATGCCGGTATCGTGCGTCTGGTACAGCGTGCCAGGATCAGGCTCGCGGAGGTCCGCGGGTCCCGGTGCTCGAACCGCAGCCTTCGGTGTTGACGCCGGAGTCCGGCCGCCCCGCAACGCGGGTAGTGGATTGTCGGCTCCGGTGGGCCGATCAGGACGCGGGCCGGCCGGTTTCCCGCACCGAGTCCGGTCCTGGGCCGTGGCCGGTCCCGCACCGAGTCCTGGCCTGGGCTTGACCGGGCGTTGGGTCTGATCGAGCCCTGAGCTGAGCGAGTGAGTTCCGGGTCTGGCGGTGGGGTCGTGTCGCGGCAAGCCGCGGATCCCGCGACCCGAGGTCGAGGGCTTGTGGGGCTGCGGTGTCTGCGTCGGACGTTGGCCGATACCCCGTTCGACACGTGACGCAACCGTGGAGTACTGTTGGTTCCCGTGGCCGGAGCCCGTGTGGTTCCGGCGTGCGTCTTGCACTTCGATGTGGCGCCGTGGTGCCTGGCAGGTTGACGTAAAGTCACCGCCTGGGTGTCCGTCGGCGACTGTCGGGCTCGGTTCCGCGAAGCGGCCGGGCGGGCTGACGCGCTGTTCACCGCAGGTGGATCAATCGAATTTGCGATCCTCCTCGGACGAAACGGTGCGACACGCCCGACCGCGTGGGTCGGAGAAGCCGGTCGAGGTCACGGTGGTGGCTCAGGTGCGGTTCGCAAGAGTTAGCAGGTAGGCCGGCGTACCGGTCTGGTTGCCCAAGGCAGTACGACGAGGCGTCACAGGAACGGGAGCGGCGTTGCCCACGATCCAGCAGCTGGTCCGAAAGGGCCGGCAGGACAAGGTCGAGAAGACCAAGACCCCGGCACTCAAGGGGAGCCCTCAGCGTCGTGGCGTGTGCACCCGCGTCTACACGACTACTCCGAAGAAGCCGAACTCGGCGCTGCGCAAGGTGGCGCGTGTCCGGCTGAACAGCGGGATCGAGGTCACCGCCTACATTCCCGGCGTCGGCCACAACCTGCAGGAGCACTCGATCGTCCTGGTTCGTGGCGGTCGCGTGAAGGACCTCCCGGGCGTTCGATACAAGATCGTCCGTGGCGCTCTCGACACGCAGGGCGTCCGTAACCGCAAGCAGGCTCGTAGCCGCTACGGCGCGAAGAAGGAGAAGGGCTAATGCCGCGCAAGGGGCCCGCGCCCAAGCACCCCGTCGTGGTCGACCCGGTGTATGGGTCGCCGCTGGTGACCGCGTTGGTGAACAAGGTGCTGATGAGCGGCAAGAAGTCAGTCGCCGAGCGCATCGTGTACGGCGCGCTGGAAGGCGCGAAGAACAAGACCGGTAACGACCCGGTCGTCACGCTCAAGCGGGCGCTCGACAACGTCAAGCCCACCCTGGAGGTGCGCAGCCGCCGGGTTGGTGGCGCCACCTACCAGGTGCCGGTCGAGGTTCGCGCCGGTCGCAGCACGACTCTCGCGTTGCGCTGGCTCGTCGGCTACTCCCGGGCTCGTCGAGAGAAGACGATGACCGAGCGGCTGATGAACGAGCTCATCGACGCGAGCAACGGCCTCGGCGCGAGCGTGAAGCGCCGGGAGGACACCCACAAGATGGCGGAGTCCAACAAGGCCTTCGCCCACTACCGCTGGTAGCTCGACATGCCATCTGACGCACCTTCCTCGCTGGCCAGTACCCGCAACATCGGGATCATGGCCCACATCGACGCCGGCAAGACCACAACGACTGAGCGCATCCTCTTCTACACCGGTGTGAACTACAAGATCGGTGAGGTCCACGAGGGCGGCGCCACGATGGACTGGATGGAGCAGGAGCAGGAGCGGGGGATCACCATCACCTCCGCGGCCACGACCTGTATCTGGCGCGACCACACCATCAACATCATCGACACGCCTGGCCACGTCGACTTCACGGTCGAGGTCGAGCGGTCGCTGCGCGTTCTCGACGGCGCCGTGGCGGTGTTCGACGCCGTCGCCGGCGTCGAACCCCAGAGCGAGACGGTCTGGAAGCAGGCCGACCGGTACAACGTGCCGCGGATCGCCTTCGTCAACAAGATGGACCGCGTCGGCGCCGAGTTCCACCGCTGCGTCGAAATGATGGTCGAGCGGCTCGACGCGATGCCGGCCGTCATCCAGCTCCCCTGGGGCGTGGAGTCCGACTTCCGCGGCGTCATCGATCTGATCCGGATGAAGGGCCTGCTCTGGCAGTCCGAGGACAAGGGCGCCTCCTACGACGTCGTCGACATCCCGCGAGACCACCTGGAGGCCGCGCAGGAATGGCGCGACAAGCTCCTGGAGACGGTCGCGGAGAACGACGACGAGCTCATGGAGCTCTACCTCGAGGGTGAGGAGCCCTCCGAGGAGCAGCTCATGGCCGGCCTGCGGCGCGGCACCCTCGCCAGCAAGCTCAACCCGGTGCTGTGCGGCTCCGCGTTCAAGAACAAGGGCGTCCAGCCCATGCTCGACGCGGTCGTCGACTTCCTGCCGAACCCGCTGGACATCGGCACCACCATCGGCCACTCCGTCAGTGACGAGGACGCCGAGGTTCGCCGCGAGCCCAGCGAGGACGCGCCGTTCTCGGCGCTCGCCTTCAAGATCATGAGCGACCCGTACGTCGGCAAGCTGACCTACATCCGGGTGTACTCCGGCAGGTTGACCGGCGGTTCGCCGGTGCTGAACTCGACGAAGGACCGCAAGGAGCGCATCGGGCGCATCCTGCAGATGCACGCCAACCACCGGGAAGACCGGGAGAGCGTCGGTGCGGGGCAGATCGTCGCCGTGGTGGGGCTGAAGAACACCACCACCGGGGACACCCTCTGCGACCCGAACGCGCCGGTGATCCTGGAGTCGATGACCTTCCCGGCGCCGGTCATCCACGTCGCGATCGAGCCGAAGACGAAGGCCGACCAGCAGAAGCTGGGCACCGCCATCCAGCGGCTCGCCGAGGAGGACCCGACCTTCCAGGTCCGGACCGACGAGGAAACCGGCCAGACGATCATTGCCGGCATGGGCGAGCTGCACCTCGACGTGCTGGTCGACCGCATGCGCCGTGAGTACGGCGTCGAGGCGAACGTCGGCAAGCCGCAGGTGGCCTACCGGGAGACCATCCGCCGCAAGGTGGAGAAGATCGACTACACCCACAAGAAGCAGACGGGTGGCTCCGGTCAGTACGCTCGAGTGATCATCAACCTGGAGCCCTCTGGCGGCGACGGCGGCGGTTACGAGTTCCAGAACAAGGTCACCGGCGGCCGCATCCCCCGGGAGTACATCCCGTCGGTCGACGCCGGCTGCCAGGAGGCCATGGAGTTCGGCGTGCTGGCCGGCTACCCGCTGGTCGACGTCAAGGTCACCCTCCTGGACGGTCAGTACCACGACGTGGACTCGTCCGAGCTCGCCTTCAAGATCGCCGGTTCGATGGCGTTCAAGGACGCGGCGCGCAAGGCCGACCCGGTGCTTCTCGAGCCGCTGATGGCCGTCGAGGTCACCACGCCCGAGGACCACATGGGCGACGTCATTGGCGACCTGAACTCCCGTCGCGGACAGATTCAGGCGATGGAGGAGCGCGGCGGTTCCCGGATCGTGCGGGCGCAGGTGCCACTGTCGGAGATGTTCGGCTACGTCGGCGACCTGCGGTCCAAGACGTCCGGCCGGGCCAGCTACTCGATGCAGTTCGACTCCTACGCCGAGGTTCCTGGGAACGTCGCCAAGGAGATCATCGCCAAGGCGCGGGGGGAGTGACCGCCCTCGTGGCGTGAGCACCTCCCCAACCTGACTACACAGCACGACACCACCCGTCCTTGGAGGGACCCCGTGGCGAAGCAGAAGTTCGAGCGGACGAAGCCGCACGTCAACATCGGCACCATCGGTCACATCGACCATGGCAAGACCACGCTGACCGCGGCGATCACCAAGGTGCTGCACGACGCGCATCCGGAGCTCAACCCCTTCACGCCGTTCGACCAGATCGACAAGGCGCCGGAGGAGAAGGCCCGCGGTATCACGATCTCGATTGCGCACGTCGAGTACCAGACCGACAAGCGGCACTACGCGCATGTCGACTGCCCCGGGCACGCGGACTACATCAAGAACATGATCACCGGTGCCGCCCAGATGGACGGGGCGATCCTGGTGGTGTCCGCGACCGACGGTCCGATGCCGCAGACGAAGGAGCACGTGCTCCTCGCGCGTCAGGTCGGCGTGCCGTACATCGTCGTCGCGCTGAACAAGGCCGACATGGTCGACGACGAGGAGATCCTCGAGCTCGTCGAACTCGAGGTCCGCGAGCTGCTGAGCTCGTACGAGTTCCCCGGCGACGACGTCCCGGTCATTCGCGTCTCCGCGCTCAAGGCGCTGGAGGGCGACAAGGAGTGGGGCGCCAAGCTCCTCGAGCTCATGGCCGCGGTCGACGACTCGATCCCCGAGCCGCAGCGTGACATCGACCGGCCGTTCCTCATGCCGATCGAGGACGTCTTCACGATCACCGGTCGTGGCACCGTTGTGACCGGCCGTGTCGAGCGTGGAATCGTCAAGGTCAACGAGACCGTGGAGATCGTCGGCATCAAGCAGGAGACCACCACGACGACCGTCACCGGCGTCGAGATGTTCCGCAAGCTGCTCGACGAGGGGCGTGCCGGCGACAACGTCGGCCTGCTCCTGCGTGGCATCAAGCGTGAGGACGTCGAGCGCGGCCAGGTCATCGTCAAGCCCAAGACGATCACGCCGCACACGGTGTTCGAGGCTCGGGTCTACATCCTGAACAAGGACGAAGGCGGCCGCCACACGCCGTTCTTCAAGAACTACCGGCCGCAGTTCTACTTCCGTACCACCGACGTGACCGGCGTCGTGACCCTCCCCGAGGGCACCGAGATGGTCATGCCGGGCGACAACACCGAGATGACGGTCGAGCTCATTCAGCCGATCGCCATGGAGGAAGGTCTGCGCTTCGCCATCCGCGAGGGTGGCCGGACCGTCGGCGCGGGCCAGGTCACGAAGGTTCTCAAGTAGTACCGGTGGGCGGTGGGTCCGGATCACCCGGGCCCACCGCCCACATTGCTGCCCGGGCGGCGCGATCGAGCGCCACTACCCGGGCGGCCCGGCTGCCGGCATCCCCGGCTGCCAACGCGGCAGGTAATCCGGCCCCAGCGTCGATCGGTCGACGCGGGACCGGCACGAGACAGCGGTAACCGGCAGACTCCCTCCGCCGGCGGCGGGGCGCGGGCCTCGCGCCACCGGCGGGGCGGATCTACGGGCGGTGACCCGGTAGCGGTACCGGCCGGACGAGACAGACAGGACAGGCGAAGCCCACCATGGCGGCACAGAAGATCCGCATTCGGCTCAAGGCCTATGACCACGAGGTCATCGACAGCTCGGCGCGGAAGATCGTCGAGACGGTGACCCGGACGGGTGCGCAGGTCGCGGGACCGGTGCCGCTGCCGACGGAGAAGAACATCTACTGCGTCATCCGGTCGCCGCACAAGTACAAGGACAGCCGCGAGCACTTCGAGATGCGGACGCACAAGCGGCTGATCGACATCCTTGACCCGACGCCGAAGACGGTCGACTCGCTGATGCGGCTCGACCTCCCCGCCGGCGTCGACATCGAGATCAAGCTGTAAGAGGGGCCGGCGCAGTCATGCTCATCCGCAACTACAGAGGGCTCCTGGGCACCAAGCTCGGGATGACCCAGGTATGGGACGCGAACAATCGCGTCGTGCCGGTCACCGTCATCAAGGCCGGTCCCAACGTCGTCACGCAGGTCAAGACGCCTGACTCGGACGGGTACTCCGCCGTTCAGCTCGGTTACGGCGAGATCGACCCGCGTAAGATCAACAAGCCGGCCCGGGGGCACTTCGGCACGAGCGGGGTGACGCCGCGGCGCCATCTCGTCGAGCTGCGCACCGCCGACGCCGCCAACTACCGGCCCGGCCAGGAGCTCACCGGTGAGGTGTTCGTTCCGGGGACCGTCGTCGACGTCACCGGAACCTCCAAGGGCAAGGGCTTCGCCGGTGTCATGAAGCGTCACGGGTTCAAGGGCCTGGGCGCCGGGCACGGCGTCGAGCGCAAGCACCGCTCGCCGGGTTCGGTTGGCGGCTGCGCGACCCCCGGCCGCGTTTTCAAGGGCCTGCGCATGGCGGGCCGGATGGGCCACGCGCGCACCACCACGCCGGGCCTGACCATCCACGCCGTCGACACCGAGCGTGGCTTTCTGCTGGTGAAGGGCGCGATACCCGGCCCGGACGGTGGCCTCGTCTTCGTGCGCAGCGCGGCCAAGCGCCCGGCGCCCGAAGCGATCGCCCCGGCCGTGGCGGTCGGCGCCGGTGAGGAGGTCTCGGCATGAGCCGGGTGGCGACCGCATCCGATTCGGATGCCACCACCACGCGCACCGTCTCGGTGCACGCGCTGCATGGCGGCGACAGCGGCAGCGTTGAGCTGCCCGGTGGCGTGTTCGACGTGCCGCTGAACGTCCCGCTGATCCACCAGGTCGTGGTCGCGCAGCTCGCGGCGGCCCGGCAGGGCACCCACGACACCAAGACTCGCGGAGAGGTTCGCGGCGGCGGCCGCAAGCCGTACCGGCAGAAGGGCACCGGCCGAGCCCGGCAGGGCTCACTGCGCGCTCCGCAGTTCGCTGGCGGTGGCACGGTGCACGGCCCGACGCCGCGCAAGTACGACCAGCGCACCCCGAAGAAGATGAAGGCCGCCGCGCTGCGTGGCGCGCTGTCCGACCGGGCGCGTAACAGCCGGGTCCACGTCGTGTCCTCGCTGGTTTCCGGCGATGCACCGTCGACGAAGGCCGCGGTGACGGCGCTGCGTACGGTCGCGGACACCCGCCGCGTGCTGGTGGTCGCGAGCCGCAGTGACGAGCTGACCTGGCGGAGCCTGCGCAACGTCGCTGCGGTGCATCTGCTCGACCCGGGGCAGCTGAACACCTACGACGTGCTGGTGAGCGACGACGTCGTCTTCACCGAGGAGGCGCTGGCCGCGTTCCTCGCCCGCGACAGCCGGCCGGCATCGCCCACCGCGGCCGGGGCGGAGGAGAACAAGTGATTCCCGACCCGCGTGACGTGATCCTGCGGCCGGTCGTCTCCGAGAAGAGCTACGGCCTGCTTGACGAGAACGTCTACACCTTCATCGTGCACCCGGACGCGAACAAGACTCAGATCAAGCTCGCGGTCCAGCAGATCTTCAACGTGCGCGTCCTGCGGGTGAACACCATCAACCGGCAGGGCAAGCGCAAGCGGACCAAGCACGGCTGGGGGCAACGGTCCGCGACCAAGCGGGCCCTGGTCAGCCTGGCGCCCGGTCAGACGATCGAGATCTTCGGAGGCCCCGGTGCCTGAGCGCGTGCGCCGCGCCGCGGCGGCGGCCCACGGGTCGACGGGCCAGGGACGGTAGGAAGCCATGGGAATTCGTAGGTACAAGCCGACGACGCCGGGGCGTCGTGGCGCGAGCGTGGCCGACTTCGTCGAGATCACCCGTGATCACCCGGAGAAGTCGCTGGTCCGCCCGCTGCACTCCAAGGGCGGGCGCAACGTCCACGGCCGGATCACCACCCGGCACCAGGGCGGTGGCCACAAGCGGGCCTACCGGATCATCGACTTCCGGCGGGACAAGGACGGCGTGCCGGCGAAGGTCGCGCACATCGAGTACGACCCGAACCGCACCGCCCGCATCGCGCTGCTGCACTACGCCGACGGCGAGAAGCGCTACATCATCGCGCCGGTCAAGCTCAAGCAGGGCGACCAGGTCAGCTCGGGGGTGGGCGCCGACATCAAGCCGGGTAACGCCCTGCCGCTGCGCAACATCCCGACCGGCACCGTGGTGCACGCCATCGAGCTGCGTCCCGGCGGCGGCGCGAAGATCGCCCGTAGCGCCGGCGCCAGCGTGCAGCTCGTCGCGAAGGACGGCCCCTACGCCCAGCTGCGGATGCCCTCGGGCGAGATCCGCAACGTGGACGTCCGGTGCCGCGCCACCGTCGGTGAGGTCGGCAACGCCGAGCAGAGCAACATCAACTGGGGCAAGGCCGGCCGGATGCGCTGGAAGGGCCGTCGGCCCACCGTGCGTGGTGTCGCCATGAACCCGGTCGACCACCCGCACGGTGGTGGTGAGGGCAAGACCTCCGGTGGTCGTCACCCGGTCAACCCGAAGGGTCGTCCGGAGGGCCGGACCCGGGCCCACAAGAAGTCGTCCGACGCGCTCATCGTGCGTCGTCGCAAGCAGAACAGGCGGCGGTAGTGACCTCACGCACCCGGACCCCGGCCCCCGTGAGCC
>NZ_JAMPTM010000178.1 GCF_025403375.1 Frankia gtarii | reverse complement strand
CCCCAGCCCCGGCCCCGGCCCCGACTGGCGCCGGCCAGCCGACGGGCACCGGCGCGAACGGATCGCGCCGCCAACCGTCGGCGCCCTGAGCACTCTCCGACCCCGCGGCCGGTCGGGCGGTGCCTCACCAGTCGATCAACGGCAGCAGCCCGCCAGCCGCGGCGAGTGTTCCGCGGAACACCTTGATCATCGGGTTGGGGTTCGGATGGGCGGCGCGGTTACTCGTCGCGGGTGCTGGCGCCCTGTGCCTCGACGACGCGGGGCAGGGTGGCGCCGGTGTCGAGCAGGCCGATCAGCCAGCCCGGCGTGGCACCCAGGTAGAGGGCGTTGCACAGGACCGCGACCGTGGCCGCCGCGGGGTCCTGGTTGATCAGCGCGACGAACGCGGCCAGGCCCGCCGCCTCCATCCCGAACGTCAGGATCGAGCTCCAGCGGATGGTCTCGTCGAAGTAGGCGTCGGTCCAGCCGTCCTGCGCGTCCCCGCCCCAGGTGGTGTTCCCGAAGGCGACCCCGCGGGCCCAGATGTCGCGCAGGTCGGCCTGGGTGCCCTCGCCGACGATCACCTTCTCGTAGGTGTCGGGATTGGCGGTGACGGCCCGCTCGAACGCCGAGCGCCAGACCTTCAGATAGTCCGGGGTCGGCAGGTCGTAGTCGACCCGCAGGAAGTGACGTGCGTTGATGCGCACCGCCGAGGGCCTGGGCGTCCGGTGCGGGCGGCGCTGGCCGATCGGCGGGTCCTCGGTCTTCACCACCTGGACCCCGGCGTTGTAGGCGATGCCGTGGATGGGGCCCGACGGCGCGTCCTCCCGCAGGATCGAGGGCAGGATCTCCAGGCAGCGTTCACCCCCGCCGCGTAACGCCGCCAGGCGCTGCGCCATCTGCGCGACGATGCCCTGCTCGACCTCCGCAAACGGCGGCGACAGCGCGATGCCGAGCCTTTCGATGACCGGCGGCATCCCCCAGTGTTCGCGCAGTTCCAGGCCGCCCCAGTAGCTGGAGGCCAGGATCGCCCAGGCCTGCTCGCCGACATCGTCGACGGCGACGGTGCCCTGCATGATCGGGCCGGACAGCCGGTCGGTCAGCCAGCCGTTGAACCCGACCCAGTACGCCTGCGGGGTCGCCATCGTGGCCGCCGTGGGCGCGAACTCGGTGACGAGGCGGTCCACGAGCGCCGGCGCGGCGGGCATCACCGCGGCCAGCTCCGCCAGCAGTAACGGCCCGTCGCCGTCAACGTGCAAGGTCATGCGTGCCTCCCAGGCTGGCACCGGCCCGCCAGGCGTCGCCGGTGAGCGGTTGCAGACTCAGGTGGATGAGCTTCTCGTGCCGGGCACCCGTGCCGGCGATGAGGAACTGCTGGCGCTGCGTCCAGCGGTGGAAGTACTGGACCAGCACACCATCGAGGTCCGGGGAGGCGCGCAGCACGAACTGCTCCAGCGCCGCCTCGGCGGTGGCGAGATCCGGCTGGCGGGTGCCGAGCAGCTCGGAGATCTCCTCGACGTCGGCGCGTTCCAGGTCGGCGCCGAAGGCGTGGACGTGCTCGGCGAACCGGGTCACGGCCCGGGCGCTGTCCGCGCGGAAGCCCTCGTAGGCGCTGGTTGTGGGCCATTCGTCGAGCAGCGCCATCAGGTTGGTGTAGGCGGCGCTGGAGTAGGACGACGGGCGCTGCGCGGGTGGTTCGACGGTGGGCAGCGGCGCGCCCGCGACCGCGGCGATGGCCTCCAGCGCCCAGCGGCCGCAGCCGACGAGCCAGGTGAAGTACTCCAGCCAGCTGTCCCCGGGGGCGGGGTTGCGCACGGAGTCCTCCCACTGGAAGGGGGTCATCAGCGACCAGCCGGCGGTGTGGAACTCCACGGCGTCGCGGTCGACCCGCTCACCGGTGACGGCCTCGTACCGGCGGGCGATCCGGGCGATGTCGCCGAGGGGCTCCTCGCAGTCACGGCTGCGCATCGCGGCGAACTCGGCGATCGGGTCGCCGATGTAGGCGGCCTCGAAGTCGATCAGACCGGTCATCCTGCCCTGGTCGAACAGGAACTGCGCCGCGTCGCCCTGGATGAGCCCCCGCTGCGTGCGCCCGGCCGGGACGTTGCGGCACAGCCATCGCCACATGAACTCGATCATCGGGCTGGGTGCGGTCTTGGCCCGGCGGTAGTTGCGCTCACCGGTGGTGTACATGCTCAGCGCCGCGGCCCGGTTGTCGGCCGGGACGGGCAGCCCGAGCGCCCCGAACTCGCCCACGTCGATCGCGTGCATGCGGCACATGGCGTCGACGTACTGGTCCAGCACGGCGTCACGTTCGCCGTCGTCGAGCGCGGTGGCGAGGTTGACCCGGCCGGGCAGCCGGTCCATGACGATCGCGGGCGGGTCGTCGACCATCCCGTGGACGCGGGGGACGGGCACGCCGTGCCGGTGGAGCACCCGGTTGATGTCGGCTTCCTGCTCGAGGGTGATCATTTCCCGGAAGTTGCCGCCGCGGTGGCCGCGCACGTAGTACCTGCGTAACTCCCCCTGGCTCGTCAGATCGGCGAACCAGGCGGCGCGCCACCGCTCCTGCCGCTCGAAGGCCACGACGGTGCCGTCGAGCTCCCGCTCCAACCAGGCCCGAACCTGCTCATCCTGACTCACGGCTCTCCCTTCCAGGAACGCCTCGGCGAGGCGACGGGATCCATCCTCACCGAACCTCGAGGCACAGGCACAGGCACAGGCACAGCCGCAGACTCCACGTCGGCCGCTACCCGGCGACGGGGCGGCGCAGCCTCGTGGCCAGGCCGGCGTCGCCGAGCGCGGCCACGACCTTGGCGCCGAGGGTGATCATGCGGTTCATGCCCGTGTCGCCGATCGGTTCGTAGGCCAGCGCCGCGAGTTCGTCGGTGCGATCCTCGATCCAGCGCCGCCGGCGGCGACCCTCCACCGTCAGCTCCGGCGTCGCGGCCTCGGTCAGCCAGCCCCGGCGGCGCAGGCTCGCGACCGAGGCGTTCCAGGCCGGCGGGTCCCAGTGCCGGGAGTCGCGCAGCAGCTCCCCGGGCCACCCCTCGTAGGCGGCGTGGACGACGAGGGCGTCGATCCCGCGCAACCCTTCGATGACGAGCCCGCCGATGTGCCCGTCGCCCCGGTGTTCGCGCAGCACCTTCGCGGCGTGCCAGATCACCAGATGGTCCTCGCGCGGCCAGGGCAGCGACGCGAGGCCGGCGAGCAGGGGACGGCCCTCCCTGTTCGCCGCGGCGGCCTCGCCGGCCGCACGCGCGAGCTCGGCCAGCTCGCCGAGTTCCGCCGGGTCGATCGGCGCGAGCGCCGCGGCGAGCACCGGCGCGAACGCCGCCTGCTGCGCCGCGAGGATCGCCTCGGGTGACGCCTTGCGCCACACGGCGGGAATGACACTGTCGACCAGCCGGGGATTGACGTTGTAGAAGGTCGCGACCACCACGTCGGCCGACGCCGGCCCCAGCGGCGCGCTGCGCGTCACCAGGTTCACGACCGCGACGTCGTCGAGCCCGAGGTCGAGGCGGTGAAGCGCCGCGTGGACGGCCGGACAGAGCACGCCGGCGCCGAACGTGGGCTCGATCGCCCGCAATGCGGGATCGGTCAGGGCCACGTCCACCCCGGCCGATCCGCCGCCTGCCGAGGTGTGCCCGTCAACGGTCACAGTTCGTCTCCTCTCATCGCGCGGGAGTCCCGCCGCAACGGTGACCTGATACGTCTGGCGTGAAGAACCGGCCAGGAAAAGAGGCGCATGCGCGCGCCGGACATCCACCGGATGCAACGCGACATTGCCAACTTCGATAGCGGCGTTCGACAGCCGCGAAGGACTCCGAACACCGTGCACACGAGGCCCGGCAACTAAAGGGGAATTGCGTCGACGGACTACCCGGTCAGAGCGAGCCCCGGCACGCGCGGTGGCCCGTCCGTGCTACTCAGCGGCCCCATAAAGGTGATCCGGTGTCGGTAATGGTGGACGCAGTGCGTTGTGAAATGATGGTCACGGCGGAACCGTACCACTCTCCAGCCACCTAGTGAACAGCGTTGACGCCCCTTTTCGGTGCGCCTTTCCTCGCCGAGATCGGCCGTGCTGTCACGGCCCGTGGTTCAGGACCGGGCCGGAGGCGGCGAGACGCGGTTACGAACCCGTTGTCAACCCGGCGAGCAGACGTTCGACGGCGGTGACGGCCTGTTCCCTGGCCGCGGGCGGGTCGTCGGCGCCGGCGATGAACAGAGCGGCTTCGTCGACCGCGGCCAGCAGGATGTGCGCGAGCGCGTCGAGCGGCTGTGCGGACAGGCTTCCTTCGGCGACGGCACGTTCCAGCAGAGCGCGGATCGCACCAAGCCCGTAACGCTTCTCGGTGGCCCGCCACTGCTGCCACCCGAGGACCGCGGGCCCGTCGATCAGCAGGATGCGCTGGACCTCCGGGGTCAGCGAGGCGTTGAGGAAACCCAGCAGCCCGCCCCGCAGGAGCGTGAGCGCATCCCCGGTCGTGTCGGCGCCCCCGGCGGAGGCGAGCAGATCCTCCTCGACCCGTTCGAAGACGGCGAGAAACAGCGCCCGCTTGTCGGCGAAGTGATGGTAGAGCGCTCCACGGGTGCCCACTCCGGCCGCCGCGACGATCTCCTCGGTGCCGGTGGCGAAGTAGCCCTTGTGGACGAACAGCCGCCGAGCGGTGGCGATCAGAGCCTCGCGGGTCGCCTCCGCCCGCTCCGCGACCACCGCCGCCCGCACTCTCGGACGAGCCCGTCCCGACCGTTGACCCACTTCCACCCCCTCAGTATGGTCCAACATGCAGCTGCATCATGGACATACAACCTGTAGGTCCTGCACGGGACCCGCTTCAGCCTGGAGGCATGCGGCATGAGTGATCCAGCCGACACGGTCCGCGAATTCTGCGGTTTGATGATCAAGCGCGACGCGGAAGCCCTCCGCCCGCTCCTCGCCGCCGACGCGGTCTACCAGAACGTCGGCACGCCGGCGACGATCGGCGCAGCCGCCATCGTGGAGAACCTCGCCGGCCAGTTCGCGATGTTCCCCGACTCCTACGAGTACCGCGTCCTCACCCTCGCGGCCGACGGTGACGTCGTCCTGACCGAACGCCTCGACATGATCCGGACCCCCGGCGGCATTCAGGGTGTCCCCGTCATGGGCGCCTTCGTCGTCAGGGACGGTCGGATCATCCGGTGGACCGACTACTGGGACCTGACGCTGCCCGCGAAGATGATGACCGGCGAGGACGTCAGCGACCTCCTTCCCGCGGCGCGCTGAACCTCACGAGATTCAGCGCGCCGATACCCCTCGAGATTTCGAGGGGTATCGGGCGCCGATTAGCCCGGATCTGAATCCAGTGCATTGTGCTGATTCCTGACAGGTGGCTCCGGAATCATGCCGCGCCCACCGTTTGGGTACCGCCGAATGACAGCGGACCGGCCGGCGCTGTCAACGCGGGCGAGGGCCCGCCAGCTCCGCGAGCACTCCCACTTCGGCCAGCCACAGGTCCGCCAGGGCCTCATGGCCGGGGACGCTGGCGCTCGCCGTGAACGTGACATGGGCATGCTCGCCGTAGCCGAACAGGGCCACGGAGAGGTGCTGGCGGCCGACGAAGAGCGGAGGCATCCCGACCAGTCCGGTCACCGGCCGCCCCGCGACGGCCAGTCGGTGACGCAGGTGCCCCAGGTTGGAAGCGACGAGGGCGACCTCGCGGGTGCGGGAGCCAGAGCTTGCGGCGTGGGCGAGGAAACGCGGCGAGGCACGGGGGGACAGCTCGGCGAGGGCGAGGTGATGGCGCTCGACCACGCCCAGGCCGCCGCCCCGCTTCAACCGGCGTGTGCGCGCGGCGACGCGGGCGAGCCGTCGGCCGGGATCAGGTTCGCCGCAGGGCAGGGCGATGCGGACCCCGGTGGTGAAGTTGGACAGCAGCTCCTGTTCGGCACTGGTCCGGATGCTGATGGGCATGAGCGCGTGGATGGGTCGATGGGGTCGATGGGGTCGATGGGGTCGATGCCATTCCGGCAGCGACCACTGCCGGAGCGCGCCGGCGAGGGCCGCGAGATAGACGTCGTTGACCGTGACCGCATGGCGTCGGGCGATCTGCCTGAGCGCGTCGAGGTCCGTCGTCGCCCAGGTGTGGCGGGCCGGTCCGCTGGCCGGTCCCCCCCAGGCCGCCAGGGCGCGGGTGGGTGCCAGCCCCTGCAGGTTGCGACCGGCGAGGCGCAGGTAGTCCCCCGGCCGGGGGGCGGGAAACGCCTGCGGCAGGGCCGCGCCCGTCTCGTCACCCTCGCCGAACAGCAGGTGCAGCGCCCGGTAGAGGGCGCCGCCGTCCTGGTGGGCGTGGCTGGCCCGGTACAGCAGCAGGGTGCCGTCGGCGGAGTGCCCGCGCAGGAGGTGGAGCATCCACGGCGGTCGACCGAGGTCGACGGGCTGGGTGGCGAGCCGGTCGATCGTGCGACGCAGTCCGTCGCCGCCCGTCCCCTCCCGCACGGCGGTGACGACCACATGGTCGTCGACGTTGACGTCGCCGCGCGGGGCCCACCGCAGTGAGGTCTGCTCGGCCCGCAGCCCGCGGCCGTGCTGGTCCCCCGGAGGCGACGCGACGGTGTGGAGTCGTTCGGTCAGAGGCGGCGCCGTGCGGAGCCGGTCGGCGACATGCGCCCGCAGAGCGGAGAGATCCAGTGGTGGGCCGCCGACGTGCAACAGCGCACCGATGTCGAGGAACTCGCCGGGGAAACGGCGGGTGAAGGCCAGGAAGGCGTGATCGCCAATCGTCAGTGACCGATCGTGCACAGTGCCATCTCCTTCCGGGGTCGCGGGAGCCTGGGGAATCATCGCAGGAGCCCGAGTTCCTGGGCCACGCGCACCGCGGCGGTGCGGTTGTTGGCCTGCAGCCGGCGCATGATGCGGGCGAGATGGGACTTCGTGGTGGACTCCTCGATGTTCAACCGGCGGGCCACCTCCGCGTTCGAGAGCCCGGCGGCCACCAGGCCGAGGACCTCCAGCTCGCGAGGGGTGAGGAAAACGGACGGGGGTTTCCTTGGCGGCGCCGCCACATAGGCACGGCCCAGGCGGGCGACGACGTCTTCGATGCTCTTCTGGACCACCGGCTCGGTACTGAGCTCGGCGATGTCGTGCAGGGAGTCGCGCAGCGCGCACAGCTGGGCGAGTCCCAGGCCGGTGGTGGTGCCACCGGTTTGTCGCTCCCCGAGGTACATCTCGAAGAGCGCGGCGACGCGGCTGGCGGCATCGATCGCGGCGGCACTGATCTGGCTCGTGCCGCGCATTGCGCCGTACAACACGATTCGTTCGCCCGCCTCCACGTCGACGGGGACCGCGAAGATCGCCTGTATCCCCTCGCCGATCTTCGACCATGCGTGCCGATGCCGGGCCGGAGCCCGGTGGTCGTGCCGGGCCGCGACCACCGGGCGGCGGCGTTCGATCGACTGCCATCCGAGCCCGCGGCCGGGGGCCGCCGAGAGGCCGAGAAGACCGTCCGTCCGGTTTCCCTCCTGGCATCGCACGATCAGCCGTCCGGAAACGGAATCGACACTCGCCGCGAAGGCGATATCCACCCCGGTCAGGGCGCGCAGCTCACTGACCGCGCGTTCCATGAGGTAGACGAGGGAGACGCCGCCGTCATCGGACAAGGGTTCTTCCTTCCGATCCCGTCCGACCGGCGGCGCTGGACCTTGCGGATGGCGTGATGAGCTACGCCCGCACTGCGCCGGTGCCGGACACCCAGCGCACCGCCCCCCGATCCGCGCGGCGGCGGGCCCGGATTCCCGGAATACCGGATGCCTCGCGGCAGGCCGGTCCGACCGACCGACCGGAAACCGCATTCCACCGAACGGGGGATATTTTGACCTTAACATGCTGAATGTCCGCTTTTCAGCCCAATTCGCCCTCGCGGCACCACCTTTGGGCGGGACTCCACGACCCGGTGGGCGCGCTCTCAGGGATGCAGCTTCTCGATGTGGTCGGCCGCGGCCGCGACGCCCCCGGCGGCGGCGAACTCCCTCGCCAGTTCGCCCGCGCCCCGGCGATAGCGGGGATCCGTCAGGACCTCGTGGACCGCTGCGGCCACCGCGTCCGCACCCGCCCGCCCGAACCGGACCCGGACTCCGACCCCGCCGCGCACCACCTGCTCGGCGATGGTCGGCTGATCGTCGCGCACGGGCGCCACGACGAGCGGCACACCGCGGGCCAGCGCCTCGCACACCGTGTTGTTGCCGCCGTGACACACCACCGCGTCAAGCCGGGGCAGCAGCTCGACCTGGGGCACGTGGGATCGCACGAGCAGATCCGCGGACCCCGCCTCGGCGAGGTCGTCCACGAGACCGGGCGGCGCGACGACGACTGCCTGGGTCGTCTCCCGCATCGACGTCAACGCCTGCGCCGCCGCCCGCAGGAACCGGCCGCCGGCCTCGCGCGTCACCGTCCCCAGGGACACGAGCACCTGCCTGCGCCGCGGGTCGATCCAGGACCAGGGGAAGTCGGCGGCGCCCGGGCGAGGACCGACCGGCGAACCGATGTACACGGCCGGCGGAGAGCCTCCCGGATCGCGCAGCAGGGCCCGCACGGAGCACACGAGCGTGAGATCGGTCGAGAAGCGCAGATCGGTGGTGGCGGCCTCGGGCACCCCGCAGGCGCGCTGGAAGCCACGCTGGGCCTCGACGACCCAGGTGCCGATCCCGGCCATGTCCCGGTACGGATCATCGAACTCGGCGGAGGTGGTCGCGAGGGTCACCCATCGCGGTTCCCGCCGTCGGGCCACCAGCGCGGCGCCGATCGCCTGCTGGTCGACGACCATCACGTCCGGTTCGAAGGAGTCGACCAGGGCGTCGGTGTCGGCCGCCATCGCCGTGCCGATGGGGAGGAGGAACTCCTCCCACAGGAACTTCAGGGAGGCGGGGCCACGAAGTCCCCTGGACCTCTCCTCGACCGATCTCCACACCTCCGGCGAGAGCCCGCCGGCGAACGGCAGCAGCGCGATACCCGGGGGAACAAGCCCACCGATGATCTCCACGTGTCCGGCCAGAGCCACCTCGTGACCCCGGGCGACGAGCTCGGCAGCCAGGGCGACCGCGGGGTTCACGTGGCCGGTCAGCGGCGGCACGACAAACAGGATGCGACTCATGAACCGTCGCCGCCCCTTCTAGGCTCGGTTGGGCGAGGGAACGGTGTCGTTCCCCCGACGGGCGGAGTTCAGGCCCGGGGGTGGGACCATCTGGCGCACCCAGTCGGGCGTCACGAACCGCGCTCCGGCGCGCCGCTGCGGCATTTCCTCCCGCCGGCGGAACAACCACCATCGCATCAGGTCCCGGAGATAGTCGGCGGCCTCACGAAGGACCATGTGGGTGGTGTGCTCCAGGATGGTCAGTGTGCAGTCCGGCATGAGTCCCACGAGGGACTCCGCCTGGTTGACGATCTCGGAATTGGCCCCGTAGACCGCCAGCACCGGAACGTTCAGCCCGGCCAGGCGCGCCGGCGGGAACGACGGGATGGCGAGCATGTCCTGGCCGATCGTCGTCTCCCGCAGCAGCGCGCGGGCGGCCCGCATGCTGCGGCCGATCGCCCGGCCCGCGCCGTCGGCCAGCCACTGCTCCACCTCCTGGTCCGACATCGCGGCCAGCAGCTGCTCCAGGGAGCGGGCCATCTCCTCGCCGAGCCCGTCCACCAGGAACGGGGGCTCGATGAGGGTGAGGCTTTCGACCTGGTCGGCATGGTCGAGGCCGAACGCCAACGCGAGGGTGGCCCCGTAGCTGTTTCCGACGAGGTGCACCGGCCGGTCCACCCCGAGCGCGTCGAGCAGCCCGCGCAGGTCGGCGATGGACTCCGCCATCGTGTAGCCGTCCCGGGTCCGCTCGCTTCGTCCGTGGCCGCGCAGGTCGTAGCAGATCACGTCACAGCCGGCCGCCGCGAGACAGTTCCCGAGCCCGAAATAGAAGGCGGAGATGTTATCCATGATCATTCCGTGCAGCATGACCACCGTCGGCGCGTCGCCGGCCGTGCGCCGGCTGGGCGGAATCCGCTGCACGTGCAGCCGGACTCCGTTCGCCAGGATTTCCGCCATCCGTTCCTCCTACGATCCGGTGGTGTGTGCCGGCGCGCCCTGGGCGTCGACGCTGTCGGCGATGAACTGGACGAGATCGCCCACGGTCAGTCCGATGACGTCGTCGACGTCCATCTCCGCCAGGAAGGACGCGAAATCCACGCCGGATCCGAATCGCTCGCGCAGGCGGGCGACCAGACTCACGAACTCGATGCTCTCCAGCTCGAGATCCGCGTTGAACGTGGTGTCGACGGTGATGTCGACGCCCGCCAGGTAATCCTCGCCGATGATGTCCCGCAGAATGTCCGCCAGCTCGACGGTGGTTCGGCGTTCCAGCTCGTCGCGCCCCGTCGTCGCGGCCGGCCGGTGTCCGACCGTTGAAGCATTCGATGACGTCATGTCACAGCTCCCTGCTCGTGGTGGGCGGTTCTTTCGACCTCCGGCGAGGTCCAGGCGACGACATACCGGCCGGGTGAGGCCGGCCTCCCCGCCGGCCCGGCTCCCGCGTCGGTGACCGGTCGGCCGAACTCGTCGACCGTGCGCAGCGCGACCCACCGGGGCCCGACTCCGTGGGCACCGACTCGGACGTAGACCGGTGCGGGCCAACCGGTTTCCGCCGACGTGGCCGACGTGGCCGACGTCGCGGACCGGTCGGTCGGACGTGACAGCGGCTGCCGTGGTGGTGGCCCGGTGACGGGCCACCGATGCGCGACCGCGCGGGCCGCGCCGGCGGCGGGCTCGAGCACCCGGTCGACGGCGAGCCGCCCGAGAAGAAGATCATCATTATGGGACGTTGCGAGGACCGCCGCGGCGGCCGCCCTGGCGGCTCGGAACCGGGCCAGCCATATGGACCGGGCCTCGGCCCCGGCCGCGGACGCCACAGCCCCGGCCACGGACAGCGCGTCGAGCGACGCCTCGTCCGCCGCGTCCGCCGCGTCCGCCGCGGCCACCGGGTCGCCGGCCGCCGGCGGCCGAGCGGGGATCCTCTCCAGGTGGATGCCGATGTCGGGCGAGGCGTCCACGATCGCGACGGCCAGCTCCAGGCGGCAGGCCAGCGCCGCGTTCGGCATCACCAGGTCGACGAGCTCGGGCCGGTCCCCCGCCGGGCCGAGGACCGGTCGCCCGGACGGCCCGTCGTCCACGCGGACCTCGATCCCCCAGATCGCCCCGGCGCCCCGGTCCCACCACCAGCGCCGAACACCGTCCTTGACCGCGATCCGACCCAGCAGCCATTCCCTGGCCGCGCGCGGATTGTGCGCGGCGAAACGTCGCCGCTCGGCCGGGTCGAGGTAGTGCCGCAGGATCAGCTCGCGGGACGCCGTGTCGCGCCAGTGGTCGCGCACGACGACCCAGCCGTCGGGGCTCGGCCGGGCCAGCGTGTTGTGTTCGGGAACGCAGGTGACCGGCCACAGGATGTCGTCGGCGGCGAAGCGGCGGTCCTTCCAGCCGAGCACGTGCGCCCAGAGGACACCGTCGTCGGCCCTGACCTCCATGTCGGCGGTGACCGTGAGCTCGTCGACGGCCCGGATGCGCACCGTGGCACCCATCCGCCGGCCGGCCTCGGGTGGCGGGCCGTAGAGGCGCAGCTCGGCGATGGACTGGGGCAGGATCAACCAGTTCGCGTCGAGATACTGCGTGGCCCAGTAGCCGTAGAACTGCCCGACGTTGTCGAGCAGCGCTCCTGTTCCCGTCGGGACCGTCAACCTTCCCCGGATCCCGTCGGGCGCCATCGCGTCCACGTGGTCGATCCCCTGGTAGCGGGGGCCGTGGAAGAGGAACGTCCCGTAGAGGTCCGCGGCCTGGTGCGGCGGCAGGACCTCGTCGGTCAGCCGCACGCCGGCAGGCAGGTCCGCGGTGACGTCCGTGCCCGCCGGCGGGGGCGGGTAGGCGGGAGCGAGGACGACCGTGCCGCGCGCGTGGCCCTCGACGACGACGCCGACGGTGCCGTCGGCCGCCGCCGTCGAGGTGATGGTCACCTCGACGGGCGGCTCGACGGCGAGCCAGCGCAACGCCCGCACGTCGCGGATCGCCACCGCGACCCCTGCGGGCACCAGCGCCAGCGCATGCTCGATCATCAGATGGAGCAGGGCCGTCATCGGCACGACGGGGAACCGGTCGGACACCTCCGACCAGCCCGGGGGCTGCCGGTAGAAGCAGTGGTCCATGACCTCGGGCAGGTCGTCGACCGACAGCGTGCGCCGCACCGTCCGGGTTGCGGGGACGGCCGGCGGCGGCGCGGGGACGGCCGGCAGCGGCGCGGGGACCTCGGGCGGTCGACGTCGCGGCAGCGCGGGGGCGGCCGGCCCCGCACTGCGCCACCGACCGACCACCTCGGCCCGGATGTCCTGCGCCTGCGCCAGAGCCGCGTCGAGTTCGGCGATCACCGGATGGTTCACGGGCCCGGTCTGCTCCCGAGACGGCGCCGCCACCGGTGGCCTCAGCGCGGCCGCGGCAGGCCCGGCGGACACGATCGGGCCGAGAAGCTCGGCGGCCTGGGGGCCCAGCCGCATGGTCGGCACGCCGAGCGCCAGCCGCATCATCCGGCCCGACCGGGTCGACCCGGTCGACCCGGTCGAACCGCCGTGGCACGGCAGGAGGTGCAGCCGGGGCTCGGCGCCCTCCGCCCACAGCGCGGCGGCCACCCGGCGGAGCTGGTCCAGGCCCGACCGCTTCGGCGTGTTGCTCACCACCGCCAGGTGATCCTGCCCGGCGAGCGTGCCGTCGACGAACCCGGCGATGCTACCCACCCCGACCTGGACGAAGACGCGGACTCCCCCGCGGTGCAGCCGCTCGGTGAGCTGCCGGAACCGGACGGGTTCGACAAGGTGGCGCACGGCCAGCGCCCGAATGTCGTCGGCCGCCGCCGGATAGGGCGCGGCGGTGGTCGCGGACCACACGGGCACGGCGGGCGGGAACAGCGGGGTGTCGAGCAGTCGGGCGCGGGGCTCGGCCAGGTAGGGCTCGAGGAACGGCGAGTGGAAGCCGGACCGGAACGGCAGCGTCTGGCCCAGCACACCGCGGGCCCGCAGCCGGTCGAGTGCGATCGCGACGCCGCGGTCCGGGCCACAGATGATCGACTGTTGCGGGCAGTTGTCGTGGGTGACGACGACGTCGGGAAGATCCGCGATGATCTCGGCCGCGTCTTCGGCGCCCTGGCCCAGCACGCCGAAGACGACCCCCGGTACCTCGAGTTTGCCCGGGTCGAACGTCGCGATGAAGTCGTCGACGAAGGTCCCGTCGAGCATCCCGGCGGAGATCATGGCGTTCCACTCGCCGATGCTGTGCCCGCCGACGAGATCGGGCACGATCCCCAGCCGGCGCAGCGCCGCGTCCAGCACCCGCCCCACCTCGATGCTGGCGACGCCGTGCGTGCCGAGCGCGGTGGTGTCACCGAGGGCGGGTCGCGGCAGCCCGAAGTGGTCGCAGACGTCGTCGACGCGCGGGGTGAACCTGTCCTCCAGGCCGCAGAACAGGAAAGCGATCCGGCCGATCCCCGGCGTGGTGGCGCCGGCCCGGCCCGGCTCGGCCCGACCGGCCCGACCAGCCTCGGCGTCACCAGCCTGATCGGTCAGCAGGCCGGTCGGGCTGAACCACACGTCGTTGCGGCCGCGCCAGGGCACACCCCGCGCCACGACGGCGCGGGCGAGGCCCAGCCTGCGGGCGTTCGGGGCGACGATGGCGAGCCGGCACGGCCCGCCGGACGGCGGCGCGACCGCGTCGTCGCGACGAAGGAGGTCGTCGTCGGTGACCGCGAGCGCCCTGGCCACCTCCCCGGGGCCGGCACCGGCGATCATCAGCACCGACTCGGGCCGGGTGTCCCGCGCCGCCGCGACCGCCGGCGGACGACGCCTCACCGGCCCGGCGCCCGACCGGCCGCCGCCACCACCACTACTACTGCCACCGCCACCGCTG
>NZ_JAMPTM010000177.1 GCF_025403375.1 Frankia gtarii | reverse complement strand
CCCTGGTCACCCGGCGGGCATCCGGCCGGTGGCGGGGGACCGCCGCGGGCCCGGCGGGGGATGACGACAGTGGCTGGCAGCCCTCGCGAAGCGTGCGAAAGCCGAATGGGCGTAGCGTGCCGGCCGATCGGCGCCGCACGCCGAATCCGGTGACCGACACCAACAGCCTGCAACCGGTCTCCGCCCCTTCCGGGGGTCGGTCGGCCGCCGACGGCCGCGCGGCCGAGAACGGCCACTCCGACACCGGCGAGCGGCGGCGGCGCACAGCTGACCGGGCGGCTCGGGGCAGTGCGGCCGGGTCGGGAGCCCGCCGCGCCGCGGGCCGGCGAGGGGATGCCACCGGCGGCCGTTCGGGCGGCGGCGATTCGGGCCCGCAGGGTCGGTCCGCACGCGGGGCGACGTCTTCGGGTCTGCTGGAATCGACCGACCGCGGGGGGGCAGCGCCCCACGACGAGCTGCCGCCCGAGGACATGCTGGCCTGGCTCCGGCAGGGCTGGATCGGCCCGCTGGCGGTGGCGCTGGTCGTGGCACTGCTGGCGGTCGGCGGCTACGTCCTGTTGCGCGGGGGCGGCGGCGCGGGCGGCGGGACGGTCGCCCTGCCCCCGACGGCGGACGCGTCGTCCACCCCGGCGACGACCAACCCGGAGGCCCTCACCGGTAAGGCGATGATCGACGGCAGCTGGAAGTGCAGCCTGGTCACCAGCGCTAACCCGATCAAGCTGTCCAAGGAGGTGGTCGGGGTGCTGGTGGTCGAACGCGCGCCCGGCGCCTACACCTGGGACGGCACAGCCGGTCAGTACACGATCACCACAGTGGCCGGCAACGACGGCGGGAATGTGATCGGCGACGTGAAGTTCACCAGCGGTCCGCTGAAGGATCTCGCGGCGGTGCACATCGCCATGCCGGGGGGCGGAATCCGCGGCAAGGCGCAGGGCACCTTGGAACTCAAGGCGAGCGGGACCGCGCCGCATCGATTCTGCGGAGTGAACTGAGAACATCCGTCCCTACGCTGACGGTAAGCGGGAACGGCGAAATGTCTGTTCTAACCGCCGGGTCGGCCTTGCTGGCCGCCCGGCGGCCGACCCCGGTTGTCGGGTTTAGACCGGGGTGCGGCAGGATCAGGTGCCATGCTCAGGTCTGACCGTGGTGTGGGTGGCTGGTGGCGTGCAGCCGCCGGCAACGAAAAGGATGTGGCTGGCGGGACGGACGATGGCGTCCCGGCAGCTGTCGGGACCGGTCGACCAGCCGTCGACCGGCGCAGTCTGCTCCGCTGGGCCGGGACCGCCGCGGTGGCCGCGCCGGCCGCGGGGCTGCTCGCCGCCTGCGGCGGGTCGTCGTCCTCCGATGGCCCGCGCAAGGTGCGTCTCGGATACGTGACCTCCCGCACCGGGACGCTCAGCGCCTACAGCGTGGTCGATTCGTACGTCGTCCAGACGATGCAGACGCTCCTCGCCGACGGGGTCAAGGTGGGCGGCCGGACCTACCCGGTGGAGATCGTCGTCCGTGACTCCGAGTCCGACCGGCACCGGGCCGGGATCGCCGCGACCGACCTTATTTTCAAGGACAAGGTCGACATCGTGCTGGTCGGCGGGACTTCGGACACGGCCATTCCGGTCGCCGACCAGTGCGAGATCAACCAGGTTCCCTGTATCTCGACGAACGCCCCCTGGCAGTCCTGGTGGAACGGGCGGGGCGGTAACGTCGACATGCCCTTCAACTGGACCTACCACTTTTTCTGGGGCATGGAGGACGTCGTCGCCACCTATGCGGCGATGTGGCGCCAGCTTGGGATCACCAAGGTGGGGCTGATGTATCCCGCGGACGACGACGGTGCGGCATTCGCCAACCCCGACTTCGGAATTCCGACCATCCGCAACTACGATTTTCAGCTGACCTCGCCGGCGAACTCGGGCTATCAGCCGGGAGCGGAGTCGTTCGAGTCGTACCTGACCGCCTTCAAGTCCGCCGGTGTCCAGGCCGTCGTCGGGATCCCCCAGGCCGCGGACCTCGCCACCTTCCGGCGCAAGACCCGCTCGATGGACTTCACCCCGAAGGCGCTGACCATGTCGAAGGCGCTGGACTTCCAGGAGGACGTCCTGGCGCTCGGGTCCACCGGCGACGGGCTGACCACCGAGGTCGCGTGGTCACCGTCCCATCCCTACCGCAGCTCGCTGACCAACAAGTCCTCCCTGGACCTGGCCAACGACTTCGACCGCGCCCGCGGGCGCGGCTGGACCCAGACGCTGGGTTACTCCTACGCGCTGTTCGAGGTGGCGGTGAAGGCGCTCGGCGGAGCCGCGTCCCTGGAACGAGAGGCCATCGCCGCGGCCATCAAGGAAGTCGACGCCCAGACGATCGTCGGGCCGGTGGCGTTCGGCTCCCAGCCGAACGTGCCGAAGAACGTGGCCCGCACCACCCTGGTCGGCGGCCAGTGGGATCAAATCGACAACCGCTTCGCCCTCAAGGTCGTCAACAACAGCGGCAACAGCAAGGTCGCGGTGGACACGCCGCTGCGCGAGCTCCCACCGCCGGTCTGAGCGGCGGCCCGCCGGCGCACAACGCGAGGGGCCCCGGGACAGATGTCCCGGGGCCCCTCGCGTCTGTCACGGGTCAGGCGCGGGCGGCCGCCCGTGACATCGTGTGCTCGACCACGGCGATGAGCGCGGTCTTGGTCGAGTCCCGGTTGCGGGCGTCACAGGTGATGATCGGCACGGCCGGGCTGATCTGCAACGCTTCGCGGACATCCTCAATGGAGTGCCGCAGGATTCCGTCGAAGCAGTTGACGCCGATGACGAACGGCAGCTGACGCTGCTCGAAGTAGTCGACGGCGGCAAAGCAGTCCGCGAGCCGGCGGGTGTCGGCCAGGACGATCGCGCCGATGGCGCCGCGGACGATGTCATCCCACATGAACCAGAAGCGGTACTGCCCAGGAGTCCCGAACAGGTACAGGATCAGGTCCTCGTCGAGGGAGACGCGGCCGAAGTCCATCGCGACCGTGGTCGTGGTCTTGTCGGAGAGGTGGGTGAGGTCGTCGACGTGGGCTCCCGCCTCGGTCATGACGGCCTCGGTACGCAGCGGGACAATTTCGGACACCGAGCCCACGAAGGTGGTCTTCCCGGCGCCGAATCCTCCCGCCACCACGATCTTCACCGAGGTCGTGGCGACGGAGGAGTTGACCCGTCTGTTGTCAGAGCTTTCGAAGGCCACTGAGAACCCTTTCGAGCAACGCGAGATCTGGTGCCTCGTCGCGGTCAGGCTGCTGGTGGACGCGGACGAAGCCTTCGTCCGCCATGTCGCCGACCAGCACGCGGGCGACCCCCAGAGGCACCCGGAGCCCGGCGGCGATCTCCGCGATGGATCGCACCTGCCGGCACATGGCGGCGATGGTCTGTTGCTCAAGGTTGAGGCCGAGGGCCCGTTCCTCGCCGAGCGGCGTCGTGAAGACGAGTGCCTCGATGGCGAGTTCGTAGCGTGACCGAGTACGTCCGCCGGTCATCGCGTAGGGACGGACGACCGGACCGGGCGCGTTCTCGGGATCGATACTCACCCTGACTCCCTGTGCTGCCGCTCATTCACCGCGGAAGCGTTCCCTGCAGTTCGGCGCGCAGTGCCGGGGTGAGAACATCCTTTGCCCGGCTGACCAGCAGTGCCATCTCGTACCCGACCAGGCCGATGTCACACGACGGTGCTGCCAGCACTGCCATGCTCGCCCCGTCGCTGATCGACATGATGAACAGGAAGCCGTGTTCCATCTCGACGACGCTCTGCGTCACGGCGCCCGCCTCGAACACGCGCGCCGCCCCCTGGGTCAGGCTCACCAGCCCGGACGCCACCGCGGCGAGCTGGTCGGCCCGGTCGCGGGGAAAGCCGTCGGAGACAGCGAGTAGCAGCCCGTCCGCGGACACCACCACGGTGTGGGCGACACCTGGGACTCGATCGACAAAATTGTTGATCAACCAGTTGAGGTTCTGAGCCTCAGAACTCACGGGTGTCACCGTTCCTCCTGCGCGTCACGTCGGGGGTTCCTCGTGGTGTCGACTCCGACATCACGTCCCTGCCGCACGCCCTGGTAGAAGCTGGCAAGCCGGCCACCGACTGCCTCGGGAGACCTGGTCGAGGTTTCGGCGGGACGCCGGCTTGGCGCGGGTTCGGCGCTGCCGGGCACGAGATGGGTCATGGGAACTCGCACCGGTAGGCCCGATCGCGTCACGCCACCGGTGCTCGGCTGGCGCAACGACTCGGCTGCCTGCCAGCCGGCGTCCCCGGGAGAGCTCCAGTCTTCCGGGGCCGGCGGCTGAGGTGCTGCCTGGTGCTGTGGTGCGGACTGGGGCTGCCCCGCCGGTTGGTGAGGCTGGGACACCGCGGCGTGCTGGGCGGCTGCGGGCTGGTGCTGCGGGCTGGTGCCCAGCTGCCCGGGTCCTGGTCGCGCCGGCCCACCGGACTGTGGGGGCTGGTGCGGCGCCGAAAAGGCGGGCACGGGCGCCGGGTTGAGGCTTGGCTCGGCCGGGGCCACCGGACGGGCACCCGCGCCGGGCTCGGCCGCCGGACGGCCCGGACCGCGGTGCCCGAAGGCCCCGCCGATGCCGGGACGCCCGGATGGTCGGGCGGGCAGCGCGGCCGAGACGGCGGCTGCCGGTTCATCGGTCGCCCGCGCGGCCGCTGCGGGGGGCTGGCGCCGGGCCGATGCCGCGTCGGCTGGCGTTCGGCGCTGGAACCACGCCGACACGGAGTCGAAGATCGGCGAGGTCTCGACGTCGTCGGTGTCCGACTCGGCCGCGGCCTGGTCACCGGTGATCTCGGCAGGCGCCGCTTCCGCGACGCGGCCGGGAGCAGTCCGCGACTGCGGTCCGGTCTGTGTCTGCGGTCCGGTCTGTGTCTGCGGGCGGGTCTGTGTCTGCGGTTCGGTCTGCGGCTGTGTCTGCGGGCGGGTTGGCGGCCGCAGACCCGCCGGCGGCTGGGCGCCGGTGGCGGCCTCAGGGCGCGGCCGCGCCTGTGGATCGGGCCGGTCATCGGCGCGGGCGAACACGTTGCCCGCGCGGTGGCTGGTCGGCTCGATCGGCGGGCGGGCGGCGTCGAGGTCGGCGCGGTCCCGCAGGTTCGGGCGTTCCCGGATGGGGAGTTTCGGCGCCGCTTCGGACTGTTCACCCGCCGCAGGGTCGTGATCCGCGGGCCGGGGGCGGGTCGGCCAGCGGTTGTCCCCGATCGAGACGGGACTCGTCACGTCCGGTGCGGCCTGCTCACGCCGGGCCGGACCGCGCCGGTCGATGGACTCGGTGTCTGGAGCGACTCCACCGGGAGCCGTGCCGCCGGCAGCGAGGCCGTTGGGTGGCGTCTCGGTTCGGCCGCGCGGCTCGGTGCCGTGGCCGGGCAGGGCGTCGAGATCGATCTCCTGGCTGTCGAACTCCCGCGGGTCGCGGTCGGCGTCGGCAGGGCCGGCGGACGCCCGGTCCTGCGGGGAGGTGCCCGGGAACTGGGCGGTCCGAGGCGAGGCACCGCCGTCGGCCCTGCGCGGCGGGGTCGCCGCCGCGCCGCCGGTGCCTCCGGTGTCGTTGCGGTCGTTGCGGTCGTGACCGTTGTCCAGGCCGGGGGAGAAATCCTCCAGGCCGAAGTCACGGCGGTCCGCGGTGGGTAGTGGTCCGGTGCGATCGGAGCCGAATTGTGCGGCCAGCGGGCCGGTCGGCGGAAACGGACCGGTGTTGGGGAAGCGCCGCGGACCGCTGGAGTCATCGAAGATGTTCTCCCGCGCCGCGGGCTCCGATACGGGCCGGTGCCCGTTGCTCATCCCGTTGCTCGCGGGGCTGCCCGCCGGGGTTGGCGCGCCGTTCACACGGTCGGACGTGACGCCGTTGCTCGGTCGCTCGGGGCGCTCCGTGGGCCGCCCGCCGCCGGGTCCGCCGATTGCCGGCGTGGCCACGGGCCGGTTCAGAGCCGGGGGACGGCCGGGCCCGGTGCCGGCGGCGCTGTCGCCGGTGACCAGCTTCGCGGGCAGCCGGACGACGGCGGTGATGCCGCCCGAGGCCGATTCACGCAGCTGGACGCGAATGCCGTGCCGGCCGGCCAGCCGACCGACCGCGAACAGACCCATCGTCCGCGACACCGACACGTCGACGACCGGGGGGTTGGCCAGTCGCTCGTTGACCCGCTCGAGCTCCTTGGCCGGCATGCCGATGCCTCGGTCCTCGATCTCGATCATTGCGCCGGCGCCGGGGCCGAGCGAATGACTGGTCACCATCACCTCGGTGACCGGCGGCGAGTAGGAGGTGGCGTTCTCCAGCAGCTCGGCGATCAGATGGACGACGTCGCTGACACCGTTGCCGGAGATGGACACCGGCGCGGCCGAGGTCTGCTTCACCCGGGTGTACTGCTCCACCTCGGAGATGGCGGCCAGGACCACCTCGTTGAGTGGCACGGGGTGCGTCCAGCGGCGGGCGGTGTCCGTGCCGGCGAGGACCAGCAGGCTCTCGTTGTTCCGCCGCATTCGGGTGGCGAGGTGGTCCAGCTTGAAGAGGTTGGACAGCTGGTCGGGGTCCTGCTCGCGGTTCTCCAGGTCGTCGATCAGGCGGAGCTGGCGTTCGACCAGGCCCTGGCTGCGTCGGGAGAGGTTCACGAACATCGCGTTGACGTTGTTCCGCAGCGAGGCCTGCTCGGAGGCCAGCCGGATCGCCTCGCGGTGGACCTCGTCGAAGGCCCGGGCGACTTCACCGACTTCCTCGTCGGTGTTGATACCGACCGACTCGATCGAGTCGTCGATGTCCTGGTCGGTGGAGTCACGCAGGCGGCGGACGGCGTCCGGCAGCCGGCGGTCGGCGATGTCGAGCGCCGCGGTCCGCAGCGCCAGCAGCGGTCGGACCAGGGACCGTGCCACGATCAGCGCGGACAGCAGGGCGGCGGCGAGGATGAGCACGATGAGCAGCCCGGACAGCAGCGCCCGTCGCTGGATGTCGCCGCGCAGGGTGTCGACCCGGTCGTCGACGAGCCCGAGGAGCTTGTCCGCCGCGTCGGTGCTGGTGTCGATGGTCTCCTGAGTAGCCCGGTTCCACTTCTCCGACGCGATGACGGACAGCGGCTGACCGATGGGCGCGTCCAGGATCTCCTCGACGTAATTCTGGGTGTTGCGGATGTCGCCATTGTTTTCGGAGTCGATTGTCGGGGTGTAGATGGCCAGCTGGGCTGGCCCGGCGACGTTCTCGAGGTCGTCCCGCTCCCGTGAGCGCTGAGTCTCGTCGGAGAGAAACTCGCGATAGTCACCTTCGGTGAAGGTCTGGTTGCTGCCCCGCGGAAGCAGGCCGTAGACGAGGGCCTGCTGCTGGGCGAGAAGTTCCGTCCCCGCCATGAGGAAGTAGGCCGTATTGACGCCGTTGTCGAGCTGCTGGTCGTCATTTCCCTGCGGGATGAGCTGGACCAGGCTGATCAGCGAGTCGACGATAGGCTGAAAGGCCGTCTGGACGGCTTTCGGGTCGACAACTCTCTGGATCGTCTGCCGCTTCGCGGGCAGTGAGTCCATCCTGGTCTGGACGTCGTCGAGGGCCCGACGAACCTCGCTGCCGAAGGAGTCCCGCCGACCGTTGGCCACCGCCTTGTAGGCCTGGTAGGCATCGTTCACCCTCGCCTGGGAGGACGGGATGGCAGTGGAGTCACGGGAACCGACCGGGCCACTCGCCACGAATCCGGTGGTGTATGTCCGTTCCGTCTGCAGGGCATGGGCGAGCGTCGACGCGGATCGGCTGATCTCGGTGAGATCCGAGATCCGGTTCACGTCCCGAGTGCTGGTCAGTACCGTGCCAGCCTCGATCGAGGAGTAGACGAGGATCGCGACGACCGGCACGGCCAGAATCGCGATCAGCTTGGTGCGGACCCGCCAGTTGGTGGGGTTGGTGGCGGCGCGACGAAGGCGCGCCAGACCGGACCCCGCGGGGTTCGGCGGCGCCGAGGGGCGATCGTCGCGCTGCCCGCCGCCTTCGGTGTCCACGGGCAAACCCGGGGCCGAGGTCGGCTCCGGGTCTGCGGCGATGCCCGTGCTGCTGGCCATCGGTTGTCTGCGCACGTACCTTCGCAACCTCTCCGCCAGCCTCCCGGAACACGTCGTACCAGGATGGCTCGGTATCGGGCCCTGATGTCCCTTGCCAGGCACCATAGCGGTACGAAGTCGGCATCCGAAAGGCGCCTACCGTAAGCGCGTTGGTGGCTGTGTGCCAGTTGTGGCCACTGCGCACGGAGTCACCGTCCGCGTAACCGTCACGAAGTCCGACAACGTGCGCCCATCGTGACGTAGGGCTTGTCCCGGTGAGTGGCACTGAAGGTGCAAAGCAGGCATCTGCGACATCTGTCGTTACGGTCTTCGTGGGTGCCGCGATGCACCACCCGTTCCGCGAACGCCACCCATGGGCCCCTCCCGGGTCGAGTGGGTCGCCCGGGAGGGGCCCGGCCCACAGGTGCCGCCGGGTCCGTAGGCTTGCAGGGTGAGCGAGTTGCAGCGCAGCGATGCTGGTCACGATGCGAGACCGGGGGGCCCGGATCCGGCTGGGAGTGCCCCGACGGCGCCGGTGACCAGGCCCGGTACCCCTGCCGGCCCGGGTTCGGCGGGGCATCCCGGTTACGACACGGTGCTGGTGATCGATTTCGGCGCGCAGTACGCCCAACTGATCGCCCGACGGGTCCGGGAATGCCATGTGTACTCGGAGATCGTGCCGTGGGACATGCCCGTGGACGAGATCCTCGCCCGCAGACCATCAGCGCTGATCCTTTCCGGCGGGCCGAAGTCGGTGTACTCGCCAGGAGCGCCTCGGGTCGACCCCGCGTTGTTCGACACCGGGCTGCCCATTCTCGGTATCTGCTACGGCCATCAGGTGATGGCCCAGGCGCTGGCCGGCTCGGTCGCCCGGACTGGAACGGCGGAGTACGGAGCGACTCGTCTGTCGGTGAGTGAGCCGGGCGTCCTGTTCGACGGCCTGCCGGTCGCGCAGCAGGTGTGGATGTCGCACGGCGACTCCGTGACCGCGGCCCCGCCCGGCTTCCGGGTGACGGCGTCGACCCCGTCGACGCCCGTCGCCGCCTTCGAGGATCCGGTTCGCCGCCTCTACGGCGTCCAGTTCCATCCGGAGGTCGTGCACAGCGAACGTGGACTCGACGTGCTGCGCCACTTCCTACTGGTGGGCGCGGGCTGCCGACCGACCTGGACCATGGTCAACATCGTCGACGAGGCGGTGGCAGCGGTACGCGCTCAGGTCGGCTCCGGCCGGCTGATCTGCGGGCTGTCCGGCGGAGTTGACTCCGCGGTCGCCGCAGCGCTTGTGCACCGCGCTGTCGGTGACGCCCTGACCTGTGTGTTCGTGGACCACGGCCTGCTGCGGGCAGGCGAGGCCGAGCAGGTCGAACGGGACTTCGTCGCGTCCACCGGCGTCGATCTCGTTCACGTCAAGGCGGCCGACCGGTTCGCCGCGGCGTTGGCCGGCGTGACCGACCCGGAGCGCAAACGGAAGATCATCGGTCGGGAGTTCATCCGGGTCTTCGAGGAATCGGCCCGGGAGCTGGAGGCCCGCGCCGAGGCCGAGGGCGCGACGATCGAGCACCTCGTGCAGGGGACGCTGTATCCCGACGTGATCGAATCGGGTTCCCCGACCGCGGCGAAGATCAAGTCGCACCACAATGTCGGCGGTCTGCCGGAGGATCTGCGGTTCGGGCTGGTCGAGCCGTTGCGCACGTTGTTCAAGGACGAGGTCCGCCACCTCGGCGAGGAGCTCGGCCTGCCGGAGGAGATCGTCTGGCGCCAGCCGTTCCCCGGCCCGGGACTCGCCGTGCGCATCATCGGCGAGGTCACCCCCGAGCGGCTCGACGTGGTCCGGGCGGCCGATGAGGTGGTCCGTGACGAGATCCGCCGAGCCGGGCTGGACCGGGAGATCTGGCAGGTTTTCGCGGTGCTGCTCGCGGATGTGCGGTCGGTCGGTGTGCAGGGCGACGAGCGCACCTACGGGCACCCGATCGTCCTGCGCGCGGTTACCAGCGAGGATGCGATGACCGCGGACTGGGCGCGGCTGCCCTACGGTCTGCTCGAACGCATCTCCAACCGGATCGTCAACGAGGTGGGGCAGGTCAACCGGGTCGTCTACGACATCACCTCGAAGCCCCCGGGCACCATCGAGTGGGAGTAGGTCCGGCCGGCTACTTCAGGGGCCCGGCGGCCCTGACCGCCGCCGGGCGCCTCCGGTTTGACGTCCTGGCGAGTCCGGAGCAGGCTGAGAGCTGTGAACTTGCACCAGATGGCCATTACCTAGGCGCGCACCCGAGCTCCGGGTCCGCGCGCCATGCCTTCCGCCTGCTCGGCGGGGGGCATTTTTGTTGCCGCGGTCACGGCGAGGTGGCCGCACAGCTGCCGGGAGAGGCCTCATGACCGCACCAGCCGCAGACAACCAACCGACGCCCGGGGGCGAGGACCCCGGCGCCGACGGGCCGCCGGATGCGAACGCGGGTCCAGATCCAGATCCGGGTGGCGACGCGGAGCGTGGGATCGGTACGGACCTCGGCGGTGGGGCGGATCTGAGCGTCTCGGCCATTGAGGCGGCGGCGGGGGTGCTCGACGGCGTGGCACGGCGGACCCGGGTCGTGCGTGATCCCGGCCTGTCGGCCGCGCTCGGCACGCCCGTGTGGTTCAAGTGTGAGAACGAGCAGCACACCGGCTCGTTCAAGTTGCGCGGTGCCTACCATCGGGTGGCGACCGCGGACCCGGCAGCGCGCGCCCGGGGTGTCGTCGCGGCCAGTGCTGGAAACCACGCCCAGGGGGTGGCGTTCGCGGCGGCCGCCTTTGACGTCCCCGCGACGATCTTCGTGCCGGCTGGGGCGAACCCGGTCAAAGTCGCCCGGACCCGACGGTGGGGTGCGCGGGTCGAGGAGGTGCCCGGGGGGGTGGAGGCCGCCCTCGCCGCCGCGGCCGACTACGCCGCCCGCGGCGGGCGGCTGCTCGTGCATCCCTTCGACGACCCGGCCGTGGTGGCCGGCCAGGGCACGATCGGCCTTGAGCTGCTCGATCAGGTGCCGGACCTGGGCACCGTTCTGGTCGGCGTGGGTGGTGGGGGCCTGCTCGGGGGGGTCGCCACGGCACTGCGGGCGCGCCGGCCCGGCGTGCGGGTGATCGGTGTGCAGTCGGTTCTGGCGCCGGCCTTCGCCGCGTCGCTGCGGGCGGGGCGCCGGCTGTCCGTGGTGGGGGATGCGGGCCTGCCCGGTGCCTCGGCTCGGGCCGTCCCGGTCATCCCCGGCACCAGGCCGTCCGGGCAGCCGGCCCCGGCCCGGCCGGCGGCGGCCCGCACGATCGCCGACGGCATGGCCGTGAGCGAGCCGGGCGCGCTTACCTTCGCGCTCGCCACCAGGCTGGTGGACGAGGTGGTGACCGTGGACGAGGCCGCCTTCTGGGAGGCGATGGTGCTGCTGCGCCGGACCGGCCTCGCCGTGGAGCCGGCCGGAGCCGCGCCGGTCGCGGCGCTGTTGCGCCACGGTGGCCTTGCCCAGGGGTCGACCGTGGCGATCCTGTCGGGAGGCAACATCGATCCCGGGGTGGCCAGCCGGGTCAAGTCGATGGCGGCGGTGGCGACCGAGGACGCCGACGTCCTGCGGACCACGGCCTGAGGCGGCCCGCCGGGCAGCCTGCGGCCGGGGTGACCTTAAGGTGGCGATACGTGGGTCGGTGACGTCGCGACCGCGTGAGGCTCCACGATGCGCCGCCCCGAGCCGGGCCGCTGCCCGGTCCGCCCGGAGGCGGCATGTCCCGGGCGAGCCCGGCTCCGACCAGTCCGGCGTCGAACGTATGATCGAGGTCTGATGAGCACTCTGTTCGGTGAGTCCCCCCATGCCTTCGGTGAGTCGGACGCGGGCGCCGGCGGCGGTGTGCCCTATGACCTGTTCGGTCCGGCGGTGCTCGCCCCACCCGCAGGCGGCGACGCGAGCGGTGGGGTGCCCCGGCTAGACGCCGATGGCCTGCTCGACGGGCTCAACCCGCAGCAGCGGGCCGCGGTGGTGCACATCGGCGCGCCGCTGCTGGTCGTGGCGGGCGCGGGTTCCGGCAAGACCCGGGTGCTGGCCCACCGCATCGCCTACCTGCTGGCGGCTCGCGGAGTCCGTCCCGGGGAGGTCCTGGCAATCACGTTCACGAACAAGGCCGCGGCCGAGATGCGGGAACGGGTCGGTGCGCTGGTCGGCCCGCGGGCGCGGGCGATGTGGGTCAGCACGTTCCACTCGGCCTGCGTGCGCATCCTGCGGTCGGAGGCGAAGCGGCTCGGCTACGGGTCCTCCTTCTCCATCTACGACGCCGCGGACGCGCAGCGGCTGATCACGATGGTCACCCGGGATCTCGACCTCGACCCGAAACGACACCCCGCGCGCGGCCTGGCCGCGCAGATCAGCAACCTGAAGAACGAACTGATCGACTGGGAGGCCGCGCGGGACCGGGCGAGCAGCCACCAGGAGCGCACCGTCGCCGAGGTCTACGCCGCCTACCAGCAGCGGCTGGCCCAGGCCAACGCGCTCGACTTCGATGACCTGATCATGATGACGGTCAACGTGCTCCAGGCGTTCCCCGACGTGGCCGAGCACTACCGGCGCCGGTTCCGGCACGTGCTGGTCGACGAGTACCAGGACACCAACCACGCCCAGTACGTCCTCGTGCGGGAACTCGTCGGTCAGCCCGCGCACGTCGATGCCGACGCCCCGGCGGCGCCGGCGGACCCGCCGGTCTCGACCGCCACGTGGGCGTCGGGCGCCGTGCCGCCCGCGGAGCTCTGCGTCGTCGGCGACGCCGACCAGTCGATCTACGCCTTTCGCGGGGCGAACATCCGCAACATCGTGGAGTTCGAGGAGGATTTCCCCAGCGCCGCGGTGATCCTGCTGGAGCAGAACTACCGCTCCACCCAGACCATCCTGTCCGCCGCGAACGCGGTGATCGCGCGCAACAACCAGCGCAAGGCGAAGCGGCTGTGGTCCGACGCAGGGGACGGAGAGAAGATCGTCGGCTTCGTCGCCGACAACGAGCACGACGAGGCCGCCTTCGTCGCGGAGGAGGTCGACCGGCTCACCGACGCGGGGCTGGCCCGGCCCGCGGACGTCGCGGTGTTCTACCGGACCAACGCGCAGAGCCGCGTCTTCGAGGAGATCTTCGTCCGGGTCGGGCTGCCCTACCGGGTCGTCGGCGGGGTGCGCTTCTATGAGCGCCGAGAGATCCGCGACCTGCTCGCCTACCTGCGGGTGCTGGTCAACCCGAACGACACGGTGAACCTGCGCCGCATCCTCAACGTGCCGCGGCGTGGCATCGGGGATCGGGCGGAGGCGGCGCTGGCCGGCTTCGCCGAGGTCGAGCGGATCGGCTTCGCCGCGGCGCTGGAGCGCGTCGGTGAGGTGCCGGGGATCGCCACCCGCTCGGCGAAGGCCGTGCGTGAGTTCGCGGCGTTGCTCACCGAGCTGCGCGCGGTCGAGGCGAACGGGCCGGTGGCCGTCGTCGAGGCGGTCCTCGAACGCACCGGTTACCTTTCCGAGCTCGTCGCGGAGGACACGGTGGAGGCCCAGGGACGGGTCGAGAACCTCCAGGAACTGGTCGGGGTCGTCCAGGAATTCACCGAGCGCAGTCCGCAGGGCACCCTCGCCGAGTTCCTCGAGCAGGTCTCGCTGGTCGCCGACGCCGACCAGATCCCCACCGACGACGGGTCCGATGGCGTCGTCACCCTCATGACCCTGCACAGCGCCAAGGGCCTGGAGTTCCCCGTCGTCTTCCTCACCGGCCTGGAGGACGGCGTCTTCCCCCACCTACGGACCCTGGGCGACCCCACCCAGCTGGAGGAGGAACGCCGGTTGGCCTACGTGGGGGTCACCCGGGCCCGCTCCCGGCTGTATCTGACTCGCTCCGTCGTCCGCAGCGCCTGGGGGCAGCCGGCCTACAACCCGCCGTCGAGGTTCCTCGGCGAGGTGCCCGACGCGCTGGTCGACTGGCGCCGTCTCGTCGAGGCGGCGCCGGAGCCGGCCGCCCGGCCCTGGGGTGGCTCCGGCGC
>NZ_JAMPTM010000176.1 GCF_025403375.1 Frankia gtarii | reverse complement strand
GGCGTGAGGGGCGGGGGCAGGCCGACCACCGTCGTGGTGTCCCAGCCGCGGCGAGCCTCGACGGCTCCGGCCTCGACGGTATCGGCCTTCGCCTCACCCAGCAGGTCAGCCAGCAGTTGCTTCGCGGTCGGGCGTCGGTCCGGGTCCTTGTGGAGTGCACGGGCGACGATCGGCGTGAGGTCTGCCGGCAGTCCGGACAGGTCTGGTTCGTCATAGACGACCCGGCTGGCCAGTTCACCGAAGTCGCCGTCGCCGAACGGCGTGCGTCCGGTCGCCGCGTACACGACCACCCCGCCCCAGGCGAAAATGTCTGCGGGATACGAGACCTCTATACGGGCCCCGAAAAGCGCCCGCTGGGCCTGCTCGGGAGCCATGTAGGCGGGAGTCAGCCACTGCGGGACGCCCGGCTCGGCGTTGTCGTCGAGGTTCTGGCTGGCCAGGGCCGAGGCTACCCCGAAGTCGATGACCCGAGGTCCGTGTAACGCCAGCAGGACGTTCGCCGGCTTGAGGTCTCGGTGTACCACCCCCGCGTTGTGAATGGCGCGCAGCGCCGTCGCGACGCCAATCGCGAACCGCTTTGTGTCGTTGCCCGACAGTAACTCGCCCTCGATGATCTGACGGCGCAGGTCCGGGCCGTCGACGTATTCCGTCGCGAGGAAGGGCGTCGGCCCCATATCGGCGTCAAGGACGGCGGCGGTGCAGAACGGCTGGACCTGCCGTGCGTTATCGATCTCTCGGTGGAATCTTGCTCGAAAACCCTCGACATCGACATACTCGGGCCGGATTACCTTTACCGCGACCGGTCTACCCTCGTTGGAGATGGCAAGGTAGACCGTTCCCATGCCGCCTTCACCCAGTAGCCTGCGCACGTCGTAGTTGCCTATCCGGCGCGGGTCCTGCGACCGCAGTGGTTGACCGGGCGACGGCACCCCCGGATACGTCCCCGTCATCCTCGTGGCCCATCCGTCTGCGACCTGCCCGCTGGGGTCCCGCGCGGGCAGGACCGGTGCGCATCGATCGGCTTCGCGTGGACTGCCTGCCCCGGGATGCTCGCGATGTGTCCCGGGACACGATGGTTCCATACCGTGAACCTGTCAGCGCACGTCACATTCGTCCCCCGATTGGACGTGACCGACTCCTTGGGCCGGTCTGCTCCGGGATGCCCCGGCGGCATGAGGGATCATACTGCAGCAAAACGATCCCACAGGTCCCATTGGCTTACCGTCGATATAGGCCGCCCTGGCCACCATTTACGCGCCAAACCTGGATCCGATCCTAGCTCGGATCTTTCGCGTGGCTGGCGGGTGGGCCCGGCGATGCTTGCCCGCCACTTCTGGTGCCGAGTTGTGTTTTTTGGTTACCAGGCGTTGACCCGTTGCGGTGCGGGGTGGGGTGCCGGTCCACAACCGTGGGCGGTACGGATCGTCCCGGCGGTCGGCTGACGCCCGCCTCCGCTCTGGGATTGCGCCCGAGCAGTCGACGCATCGCCCGGATCGGGCATCGACGCGGTGGCGCCACAAAGCCCGTCTCCGCCGTCCCGTCGAGGCATTGAACGTCAGCCCTGATGGTCTGGACCGGCAAGGAGTTGAGATCCCTAGCTTGTTGTTCGGTGTTTCATGCATCATGTAGACGGGAGACGAGGGTCATGGTTCGGACCTATCGGTTTGGGGGGCCGGGTACGGCACAGCCAGCGGGCGCAGCAACCCGTGTGATTGCCTGTGTCGCCGCATCCGCCAGCGTGTTATGGCCGGTCGGAGTGATCGTACTGGCGCCACCGGGTGCCGGAATAGTATTTGTGTTTTTCGGCGGACCACTCCTGATCCTCACCGGTCCGGCAGCGCTGTGTTCGGTGGCAGCGGTGGTACTCCTTCGCCGTGACGGTGTCGCGAGCGGGACGATGCTCGCGGTTGGCACCCCGTCCTTCATACTCGTGACAATGATCGTCGTAGCGGTGGCGGGTCGGTGGTCGGTGTCGACCAGCGCCTGGTGCACCACGGTGACGTTCCCCCTCGTCGGATCGATGTTCTGGGAGCGTCGTCGGGAGCGAAACGCTGGAAACGGGTGACGTCCGGTTCGGAAACAGCTTTCCGGGTTGTCATCCGTCAGGCTGGCAGGCAACCGACCACGGGCCGATCGGCGACGAGGAGATCCAGGCCAGGCGGGACATCCTGCTGCAGGCTCGCCACCACCAGCAGCGTCCCGCCGATCCGCCCGCGGCGTGACCCGTCCGGTCGCGGTGCCGGGCGGCACCCTGGTCCTGGACAGGGAAGGGCTCACCAAGGCGGTGCGGCGGGACCGTGACGTCACCGGCTGGCTGGCGCTCGCCCGCGCCGACGACATGCGGGTGATCACCAGTGCGGTGACCCTCGTCGAGGTGGTCCACCCACGGATCAGGCGCACTGCCCTCGAGTGGACGCTGTCCCGGCTCGTCGTCGAACCCGTCACCGAGCTCCTGGCCCGCCGGGCCGCCGCGCTGCTGGGCGAGACCGGTCTGCACGGTCACCGCTGCGCGATCGACGCGATGGTCTGCGCGACCGCGCTGGCCGCCCCCGCCCCGGCCACCGTGCTTACGTCGGATCCCGACGATCTCATGGCGTTGTGCGGCGGGCGGGTCACCATCGTCAAGATCTGACGGCCCATGACTACCTGTCTTCTCAGCGCCGAAAAATCTGTTCCCGCTGCAGTAGACATCGGGCGCTCCCCTGGGTAGAGTACGTGTCGTACACAAGAGAGCCCATGGTCGAGGCAGACAGGAACTGCCCCGAGCGGGACGGCAGCCAAGACGGGCTGTCGAGCATGAGTACGACCAGGCAAGATCGGTAACACCCCATCAGGCAACGCACGAGAAGAGAGGAGCAGACGCCATCAGGATCGCCGGGGCGAGGTCCTAGCTCGCTCGGCTACCGCAGGCCCCAGATTGGAAGGTGGTCCCCGGTCACGCATATGCGATCCCCGCGCACCCGCCCTCTGGGGGCGGCTCCGCGGAATCAGAGTCCCGGCCCAACCGGCCGGTAGATGGTGTTGAACCCTCGGGACCCTGGTGCCTTCTGGCACCAGGGTCCCTCGATGCGTGCTCGAGAGGCGCGATGACCCCTGGGACCATCCGCAAACCGTCCGACAGCCTTGACGACGACGACTACCCCGCCTACACCATGGGCCGCGCAGCCGACATGCTCGGCACCACCCCCGCGTTCCTGCGGGCCCTCGGCGAAGCCGGCCTGATCACGCCCCTGCGTTCAGACGGCGGCCACCGCCGCTACTCCCGCCACCAACTCCGCCTCGCCGGTCGTGTCCGCGAACTCGTCGACGAGGGCACCGCGATCGAAGCCGCCTGCCGCATCGTCCTGCTCGAGGACCAGCTCGCCGAAGCGCGAGGGATCAACGAACAGCTCCGCGAAAAGGCCACCGGGCCGTTACCCACCGAACCTCCCTGACCTCCCTGACCTCCCTGACGAGCAGGCCGGCAGGGAGGAGCCGGTCAGCGCGGGGGTCGGTCGGCGGCGACGACTGCCAGATCGCGGTGCTGCCAGGTGATCGTGGTGTCGAATCCGGCCTGCTGGAGCCAGTCGAGCTGGTCGGGCAACCGGCTCGGTTTGTCGTGGATGCCGTCGACGGGGGTGACGGCATCCACGGGGTCGTCGGGCACGACCACATCCGCGAGCACGAATCGGCCGCCCGGCGGCAGGACGGCGGCGATCCGGCCGAACAGCTCGACCTTGCCCGGCTCGTCCAGGTGATGCACGGCCAGCGCCGAGAACACCAGGTCGAACGGGCCGGCCGGGAGCGGCTCCTCGAGCCTGCCGACGCGCAGGTCCGCGGGTGGCAGGCGGGGGCGGGCGGCTTCGAGCATCGCCGGACTCTCGTCGATCGCGACGAGGGCGGCATCCGGATGGACGTCGAGCACACGCCCGCTGGTCTCGCCCGTGCCCACCCCGAGATCGAGCATGCGCGTCACCCGCCGGCCCGCCGTGGCCGCCGCCACCTCGTCCTGCAGCCGTTCGTAATGCGGCACCTCGGCGACCACCATGGCTCGATAGGTCCGAGGGTCGAAATGAAACTGCGCCATCCATCTCTTCTACGGCACTCGGCGCGGCGAGACAGCCGGATTCCCATCCCGAGGTGAGGACGAGAACAGCGGCCGGCCGCGGTGACCGGCTCAGTCCCCGGCGCCGGGCTGGAGGATGCGCAGGGCGGTGCGGAGGATCTCGGCGCGGTCGGCGGGGTCGAGGGTGCCGTGGTTGAGGGCGATCGCGGCCATCGTGGCGTGTTTGATCGCGGCGAAGGCGGCGTGCGCGCGCAGGATGGCTGCGCGGTCGGGATCGGGGCCGGCCAGCGCGACGATCACCTGCTGAATCATCCCCTCGAAGGCGAGAGGCAGGCGCTTGTCGATGGCGGCCAGCACGCTCGGTTCCCGGTCGATCAGCGCGGCCAGCTCGCGGGAGTCCGCGGCGAGGTCGATGAACGCGCCGAGCAGCTCCGGGGGGGCGGGCGGCCCGGTTTTGAGACACTCGATGATCCGGCGGTAGGCCGCCAGGGGCTCGGCGACCAGGCCGTCGAGGATCGCCGCTTTGGACGGGAAATGGTAGTACAGCGCGGCCGTCGTGGTGCCCAGCTCGCGGGCGATGTCAGCGTTGGTCGTGCCGCTGTAGCCATGACGGGCGAACAGCTCACGAGCGATCGTGAGGATCCGCTCCCTGGTCTGGCTCACGGTTCCGAGATTACTTGCTCATCGATCAGTAAGTGAATGCGTCGAAGGGAAACCGCTGATCGGTGGCCCGGGCGGGCCGAGCAGGAGAGATCTCCCCCTCCGGAGGAGCCCCGTGGATCGGGCCGGAGCGGAATAGGGGATCACCGAACGTATCGCATTGGCATCAGGGGAGTGCCAGATCGACACGTTCGGTGATCAATGCGGGCGGTGTCTGGTCCGAGGTGTGATCGCGGGCCGGGCGGCCATGGTCAGACGGTGACCCAGGCTTTCTCTCGCAGCGGCGTCCCAGGCCGTCACTGCGAGAGAAAGCCCGTGGTAGCCGGTCCTCATGCCCGCAACGGTGGCCGCGCTCCCGGTGGACCGAGTCGAACGGGCAGGCGGTGCCTCGGCGATCGGCGAGTATCGCTGAGGGGTGCCGCCTACCGTTCGTTTACGGCAGTGGACGCATGCAGTCCCGGCATCGGTCGTTCAGGATCGACAGGAGCTCGACCGCCTTCAGTGAGGCGTCACGCACCTTGGCGAGGTCCTGCGACGAGTTCAGCCGGACCAGCGCGGTCTCGGCTCCGTCCGAGGCGCCCTCGCGGACCGCTTCCACGATCTCGGCCGCGGGGGTGCCGTACTGGAAGAGCAGGATCTCCTTGTCCTGGTATGCCGGCAGCTCCATGGGTAGGTGACCGAGCCCGATACCCGCGAGGTTGCGACTGAGGATCTGTCGCACGTTCGTCCCGAGCCGGCCGTAGCCACCGATCTCCCGCAGCAAGCCCATGGTGGTCCTGAAGACTCCGTTGTTCCCCACCACGGCTGACCGCAGATCCTCCCAGGTCCCGGGGGCGTCGGTCGGCACACCGATCATCTGCGCCTCCGACATCTCTACCATCCCGGCTGGCAACCGAAGTACCCCGCGTATACGTGAACCGACACGCCCAGCTCCTTCCGCTTCCCCAGGGAAAGCACTGCGTGCTGCCGGGCCGGCCTCGCCCGGCTTCGCCCGGCGCAATTTTGTTATCCATAAGATATCCGACCCGCTCGGTGAGGTCCAACGCAGGAAGAAGTTCAAGGGTTTCGATAACGTTAACCCTCGCTGCACAGGCCGATGGTGACGCCATCGGGACGTGCCAATTAGTGCGTACTCCGCACCGCCGTCGCGGCCCCCGGTCGACCGCCTCAGATTCCTATCCGTGACATTTGTGCTACGGAAAGAAATCGTCTGGGCGGTTCGGTCGGATAACGTGGCGTATGCACGGTCGGACGCATCGGCCGGTGCTCCTTTTCGTCCGGGACGGGCGCCGCCCTCGGTGAGGTGCGCGACTACGTGGGCCCCCGGCCACCCTGGGCGGCCCACCCCCGCCACGTGAGCTGGGCCACCGCAGCCCGCAGGAAGCCCCCTAAAGAAAACCCCAAGGATAAATTTTTCCTTCGAGATATCCTTCGAGATATCTCAACAGAAAAGCTTGCACTCATCCGGGGAGAATACCTGTTAACCCGGAAGTTACCGGCGCTTGCAGCCTCGAAATAATCGCCTCCTAGTCTGATTCATGTCGCCGCCGAACAAACACAGAACCACAGTTCGCGGCGCAGCCCATGGTCTTCAGTCCCGGAGCAACGGCTGGTGATGACAGTGCGAGACCCCCGTTTTCCCAGCTCATCTGCCACGGCGATACAGCCGGACGCGGCGATCAAATTCTGCGACACCACGCTCCGCGACGGCGAGCAGGCGCCTGGCGTCGCATTCACCGCGGCCGAGAAACTCGCCATCGCCGCTGCCCTGGACGCCATCGGGGTGCACCAGATCGAAGCCGGAATCCCGGCGATGGGTGTCACCGAGCGGGACGTGCTGCGGGAGATCCTCGCAACCGATCCGCAGGCGGAGATCGTGGGCTGGTGCCGGGCCGACCGCCGCGACGTCGAGGCCGCGGCAAGCTGCGGCCTTGTCACCGCGCACCTGACCATCCCCGTCTCCGACTTGCACCTGAAGAGCAAGTTGGGGCGGGATCGGGCCTGGGCGCGGCAGCGGGTCCGCGAGTGTGTCGCGGATGCGACGGATCGTGGGATGCGGGTGAGCGTCGGTTTCGAGGACGCCTCCCGCGCCGACGACGCGTTCGTCACGGACCTGGCGAGCGAACTGCGGGAACTGGGCGTCACCAGGCTGCGCTGGGCCGACACCGTCGGCCTGCTCGACCCGGTGAGCGCGCACGATCGGCTGGGGCGACTGGTCAGGGCGGTCCCGGGGCCGTGGGAGATCCACGCCCACGACGACTTCGGCCTGGCGACGGCCAACACCATCGCCGCCGTCCAGGCGGGGTTCACCTGGGTCAGCACCACCGTGCTGGGCCTCGGCGAACGCGCCGGGAACGCCCCGATCGAAGAGGTCGCGATGGCGCTTCGGCACCTGCTGAAGCTGCCCGTCGACCTGGACACGACAGCGTTCCGCAGCCTCGCGCGGCTGGTGTCGCGGGCTGCACGCCGGCCGCTGCCGGCAGGCAAGGCGGTGGTCGGTGAGTCGGTGTTCGCGCACGAGTCGGGCATTCACGTGCACGGCATCCTGCGCCACCCGGCGACGTACGAGCCGTTCGATCCCGCCGAGGTCGGCGGGCGCCGGCGGCTGGCGATCGGCAAGCACAGCGGGCGGGCCTCGGTCCGTTACGCGCTGGCCAAGTACGGCATCGACGCCGAGGACAGCGAGATCGAACCCCTGCTGGAGCGGGTCCGCGCCGCCGCCACCCAGCACAAGCGCGGCCTTCACAGCCGCGACTTCCAGGAGCTTCTCGGGCGGGTAGAGATGCCGACCCCCCGAGTGGAGGCCCCCCAGCGCGAAGAGCAGGTCTGACCGATCTGCCCCGCGCCACGGGGTTGTACGACCAGCACCACGGTAGTGCCGACGTCCCGGTCCAATCCGACCGGCGGCACGTCCGGCAGCCCGCGGGCCGACCGGCCCGGCCAGCCCGATCGGTATGGCCGAGCCCCGGTGACCGCGCGCCGGGCAACCGTCCCAAGGAGGAGCACCGCATGCGCCAGATCGCCTTCTACGGCAAGGGTGGTATTGGCAAGTCCACCACCCAGCAGAACACCATGGCGGCCATGGCCGAGATGGGCCAGCGGGTCATGATCGTCGGCTGCGACCCGAAGGCTGACTCGACCCGCCTGATCCTGCACGCGAAGGCGCAGACCTCCGTCATCCAGCTCGCGGCCGAGAAGGGTTCGGTCGAGGACCTGGAGCTCGACGAGGTGCTCGTCGAGGGCCAGTGGGGCATCAAGTGCGTCGAGTCCGGTGGCCCGGAGCCGGGCGTGGGCTGTGCCGGCCGTGGCGTCATCACCTCCATCACCTACCTGGAGGAGGCGGGCGCGTACGAGAACCTCGACTTCGTCACCTACGACGTCCTCGGTGACGTTGTGTGCGGCGGGTTCGCGATGCCGATCCGCCAGGGCAAGGCGCAGGAGATCTACATCGTCACCTCCGGCGAGATGATGGCGATGTACGCGGCGAACAACATCGCCCGCGGCATCCTGAAGTACGCGCACTCCGGCGGCGTCCGGCTCGGTGGGCTCATCTGCAACAGCCGTAACACCGACCGCGAGGACGAGCTGATCATGGAGCTCGCCCGCCGTCTCAACACCCAGATGATCCACTTCATCCCGCGTAACAACGTTGTGCAGCACGCCGAGCTGCGCCGGATGACGGTCATCGAGTACGACCCCACCAACAGCCAGGCCGACCAGTACCGCGAGCTGGCCAACAAGATCGTCAACAACGAGATGAAGACGATCCCGACGCCGATCACCATGGACGAGCTCGAGGAGCTCCTCATCGACTTCGGGATCATGGCGCAGGAGGACGAGACCGTGATCGGCAAGGCCGCCGCCGTCGCCTAACACGTCGCCCGACCACCTGTTCCACTCACCGTCGAGGATGAGGTCCCGATCATGACCACGACGCCGGCACCGACCCGGGCCGAGACCGAGGCGATGATCGCCGAGGTCCTGGGTCAGTACCCCACCAAGGCCGCCAAGTTCCGGACCAAGCACATCAAGGCCAACGACCCCGAGGGGTCGAAGGAGTGCGAGGTCAAGTCCAACATCAAGTCCCGCCCCGGGGTCATGACGATCCGCGGCTGCGCCTACGCCGGATCCAAGGGCGTGGTGTGGGGACCGGTGAAGGACCTCGTCACCATCAGCCACGGGCCCGTCGGCTGTGGTCAGTACTCCTGGGCCACCCGTCGCAACTACGCCCACGGCCACCTTGGCGTGAACAACTTCACCGCGATGCAGATCACGACGGACTTCCAGGAGAAGGACATCGTCTTCGGCGGCGATACCAAGCTGGAGACGGTCCTCGACGAGATCGTCGAGCTGTTCCCCCTGGCCAAGGGCGTCTCGATCCAGTCCGAGTGCCCGATCGGTCTGATCGGCGACGACATCGAGGCCGTCGCCAAGAAGTCCGCGAAGAAGCATGACATTCCGGTCATCCCGGTCCGTTGTGAGGGCTTCCGCGGCGTGAGCCAGTCGCTGGGCCACCACATCGCGAACGACGCTGTCCGCGACCACGTGCTCGGCACCGGCGGCGGGACCTTCGAGCAGACCGACTACGACGTCGCGCTGATCGGTGACTACAACATCGGCGGTGACGCCTGGGCCTCGCGGCGGATCCTCGAGGAGATGGGCCTGCGGGTCATCGCCCAGTGGTCCGGCGACGGCACGCTCAACGAGATGAAGTCGACGCACCTGTCGAAGCTCAACCTGATCCACTGCTACCGCTCGATGAACTACATCTGCACCACCATGGAGGAGCGCTTCGGCACTCCGTGGACCGAGTTCAACTTCTTCGGCCCGTCGAAGATCATCTCCTCCATGCGCAAGATCGCCGAGTTCTTCGACGACGAGATCAAGGCGAAGACCGAGGCCGCGATCGCCCGGTACCAGGTGCGCTTCGACGAGATCACCAAGTCGTTCCGGCCGCGGCTCGAGGGCAAGCGGGTCATGCTCGCCATCGGCGGCCTGCGCCCCCGGCACACCATCGGCGCGTACGAGGACCTCGGCATGGAAGTCGTCGGCACCGGCTACGAGTTCGCCCACAAGGACGACTACACCCGGACCTACAGCATGCTCAAGGAAGGCACCCTCCTCTACGACGACCCGAACTCGTTCGAGCTCGAGGAGTTCGCCAAGCACCTCAAGCCGGACCTGATGGGTGCGGGCGTCAAGGAGAAGTACGTCTTCCACAAGATGGGCATCCCCTTCCGGCAGATGCACTCCTGGGACTACTCCGGGCCCTACCACGGCGTCGACGGCTTCGCCGTCTTCGCCCGGGACATGGACATCGCCATCAACAGCCCGGCCTGGGACCTCCTCGAGGCGCCCTGGTCGAAGGCCGGCGAGGTCGTCTGATCCGCCGCCCCCGCGGCACCCGGGCGCCAGGCGCCCAGCAGTAGATGCCCACTGGCAGTAGACGGCCACTGGCAGTAGCTGACCAGTAGTCCATTCAGGTCTGGCCGAACGCAGCCGCCAGCGACCCGGCGACCCCGTGACCGGAGAAGCGGTCGCTGGCGGCTGCCGCGGCAGGCCTCGAGCCCCACCTGGGGACAAGCCCCACAGGGGAGAGGAGGGACGTCCGGTGACGACGACCCCCGAGCACACCAGCGCGGTCCCACTGCGGGTCCTTGACCACAACGACATCTTCCGCGATGAGGTCTACCAGAAGCAGTTCGAGGGCAAGCGCGAGTTCGAGGACGCGGCCCCCAAGGAAGAGGTCCAGCGGGTCCTCGACTGGACCCGCGGGTGGGAGTACCGGGAGAAGAACTTCGCCCGGGAGGGCCTGACCGTCAACCCGGCCAAGGCCTGCCAGCCGCTCGGCGCGGTGCTCGCCGCGCTCGGGTTCGAGGGCACCATGCCGTTGGTGCACGGGTCGCAGGGCTGCGTGGCGTACTTCCGCAGCCACTTCGCCCGGCACTTCAAGGAGCCGGTGCCCGCCGCCTCCACCTCGATGACCGAGGACGCCGCCGTGTTCGGCGGAATCAACAACCTCGTCGAGGCGATGGAGAACATCACCGCCCTCTACAAGCCGAAGCACATCGCGGTCAGCACCACGTGCATGGCCGAGGTCATCGGTGAGGACCTGTTCGCCTACATCGGTGCGGCGCGCGAGCAGGAGGCGATCACCCAGGACTTCCCGGTGTCGTACGCCCACACCCCGTCCTTCGTGGGCTCGCACATCACCGGCTACGACGTGATGCTCAAGGGCATCATCGAGATGCTGTCGAAGTCCCCCGACGCGGACGCGTCGAAGGTGGAGAAGTCCGACAAGGTCCGGCTGAACGTCATCCCCGGGTTCGACACCTACGTCGGCAACCACCGCGAGTACCGACGCATCCTCGAGCTGATGGGGGTCGACCCGCTGATCCTGGGCGACCACTCCAGCTCGCTGGACTCCCCGGCGGACGGTGAGTACTTCCTCTACCCCGGCGGCACCCCGCTGGCGGAGGGGGCGCTGGCGAAGTTCAGCCGCGCGAGCCTGGTGCTGCAGGAGAGCACGCTGCGCAGGACGGTCGAGTACATCCAGAAGGACTGGAAGCAGGACACGATCGTGCTGGAGACCCCGCTCGGGGTCAAGGGCACGGACGCCTTCCTGACGGCGGTCGCCAAGGTCGCCGACGTCGAGGTCCCGGCGGAGCTGACCGCCGAGCGCGGCCGCCTGGTCGACGCGATCACCGACTCGCATGCCTACGTGCACGGCAAGCGGGTGGCCATCGCCGGCGACCCGGACCTCGTCATCGCGCTGACCCGGTTCGTGCTCGAGCTCGGGATGATCCCGGTGCACATCGTGAGCACGAACTCCGACCCCACGTTCAAGGCCCGCATGGAGAAGGTGCTCTCCGCCAGCAAGTTCGGCGCGGAGGCGACCGTGTGGCCGGAGAAGGACCTCTGGCACCTGCGGTCGCTGGTCTTCACCGAGCCGGTCGACGTGCTCATCGGCAGCATGCAGCTCAAGTACATCTCCCGCGAGGCGAACGTGCCGCTGGTCCGGGTCGGGTTCCCGATCTTCGACCGGCACCACCTGCACCGGTTCCCGATCGTCGGCTACACGGGTGGTCTGCACCTGCTCACCCAGCTCGTCAACACGATCCTCGACGAGATGGACCGCAACGCCCCCGACCACAGCTTCGACGCGGTCCGCTGACGCGTCGTCCGCTGTAGCCGAGTCGCCGCCGGTGGGACTTTCACCACCGGCGACGAACCGGGCCAGACGTGGTCGGTCGGCCGCGCCCACCGCGCTCCCTGCGGCCGGCCGACCACTCCCACGGGTCGAGACAGGCAGGAGCACCTGCGCCTTCTCCCCCCGCTCACGGGTGGGTCGGTCGACTCCCTCCCGGGTTGATCGACCCCCTTGTCCAGCCTCTCCCGAGGACCGCCCCCTCCCGAGGATGGCCCATGGCTGCTACCGAACGTGCCGCCCTGTTCACCGAGGCGGCCTGTGACCACAACAACGCCAAGAGCGCCAAGGCTCGCAAGGCGGGCTGCCCCAAGCCCAAGCCCGGCGGAACCTCCGGCGGCTGCACCTTCGACGGGGCGATGATCACCCTCGTCCCGATCGCCGACAGTGCCCACATCGTCCACGGCCCGATCGCCTGCGCCGGCAACTCCTGGGACGGCCGGGGCAGCCTGTCGTCCGGGCCGACACTGTTCCGCCACGGCTTCACCACCGACATGACCGAGAACGACGTGGTGCTCGGGGGCGAGCAGCGCCTGTTCGACACGATCTGCGAGGTCGTCGAGCGCTACGCGCCGCCCGCGGTCTTCGTCTACTCCACCTGCGTCACCGCGATGATCGGCGACGATCTCGAGGCGGTCTGCGTGGCCGCCGCGGAGCAGACCGGGGTACCGGTGATCCCGGTCGAGGCCCCGGGTTTCGCCGGAAACAAGAACCTCGGCAACAAGATCGCCGGCCAGGCCCTGCTGGACCATGTGATCGGCACGGTCGAACCGGACGACGTCACCGACTTCGACGTCAACCTCATCGGCGAGTTCAACATCGCCGGCGAGCTGTGGGACGTGGTGCCGCTGCTGACCCGGCTGGGGATCCGGCTGCGGGCCTGCATCAGTGGGGACGCCCGCTACCGCGACATCGCCGCGGCGCACCGGGCGAAGGCGACCATGGTCGTCTGCTCCCGCGCGCTGCTGGGCCTTGCCCGCGGCCTGGAGGAACGCTACGGCATCCCGTGGTTCGAAGGCAGCTTCTACGGCGTCAGCGCGATGGGCGACTCGCTGCGCGGTTTCGCCCGCCTGCTCGGTGACGACGATCTCTCCCGCCGCACGGAGGAGCTCATCGCCGTCGAGGAGGCGGCCGTCGAGACCGCGCTCGCGCCCTACCGCGCCCGGCTCACCGGCCGCAGGGCCGTGCTCTACACCGGTGGCGTCAAGAGCTGGTCGATCGTCTCCGCGCTGCAGGACCTCGGCATCGAGGTCGTCGGCAGCGGCATCACCAAGAGCTCCGACGGTGACGTCGACAAGATCCGTGAGCTGCTCGGCGACGCCAAGATGATCTCCGAGGGCAGCCCGCGGGAACTGCTGCGGGTGGCGGAGGAGACCGGCGCCGACATCCTCGTCGCCGGCGGTCGCAACCAGTACACCGCGATCAAGGGCCGGCTGCCGTTCCTCGACATCAACCAGGAGCGGCACATCCCCTACGCGGGCTACACCGGCATGGTCGAGTTCGCCCGCCGCCTCGACATGGCGATCGGGAGCCCGGTGTGGGAACAGGTCCGCCGGCCCGCCCCCTGGGACCTGGTCGGGGCCCACTGATGGCCAAGATCGTCATCCCGGAGCGGCGCGCCGCGATCGACCCGCTCAAGTACAGCCAGCCGCTCGGCGGCGCGCTCGTCTTCCTCGGCCTGGCCGACTCACTGCCGATCATGCACGGGTCGCAGGGATGCGCGTCGTTCGCCAAGGCCCTGCTGACCCGGCACTTCAACGAGCCGATTCCGCTGCAGACCACGGCGATCAGCGAGGTGACCGCGGTCCTCGGCAGCGGCGAGGCCATGGTGGCCACCCTCGACGCCATCCGCAAGAAGCAGCGTCCGGCCATCATCGGCATGCTCACCACGGGTGTCACCGAGGTCTCCGGGGAGGACGTAGGCGGCCAGCTGCGCACCTACCTGGCCACCTGGGCCGACGCCGACGCGGACACCGCGCCGCTGATCATCGGCGTGTCCACCCCGGACTTTCTCGGCGGGCTGTCCGACGGCTGGTCGGCCGCGCTCGAGGCGCTGATCCGGGCGGTGGTGCCCGCACCGCTGACGGCCGAGGCCCACCCGGATGCGCCGACCGCGCTCATCGCGGCCTCCGCCCCGCCTGCCGCCACCC
>NZ_JAMPTM010000175.1 GCF_025403375.1 Frankia gtarii | reverse complement strand
CTCCCCGGCGCAGCCTCCGTCCCGCCCGCCCTCTCTGTCCGGCCCACTGCGTTCGTTCGACCCGGCCTGGCGTCCGGACAACCCGACGATCCTGGCGGCGATTCTCGCCACCCAAGCCGCCGCCCGCATCCACGTCGGAGAGCCCGCCGAGGCCCGGGCCCTGTGGGCCGGGGTGCTCGACCACGCGCCGCGCCACCCCCGCTCCGAGCAGACCCGCGTGTTACGTGCCAGGGCGGTGCTCGGGCTGGCCGCCGCCGGGAACGCATCCTCTCCGATCGGCACGACCGCATTGACGACCGTCGCCGCGATCCTCGCCCGCCGGGCCGATGCCCGGGCGACCCGGTCCGCCGACTCCCGCGAGTCTCCCGGCGGACTCGCCCTGGATGCCTTCGACGCCGTTCCGGCCGGTTCGCTGCTCGCGGCCGCGGAAGCCATCGCCGAAGGCGAGCTGGCTGACGCCGGCCCGCTGGGGGGCTGGGACCGGTTCGGCGCCGGCTACCCGGCTGTCGTGGGCGCGATGCTGACGGACTCCCGTGAAGCCGCAGGTAGGTACGCCACGGGCATCGCGGCAGGCTGGCCGAGTGATCTTCCAGCGGCGGGGCAGAGCGACCGGTGGGCGGTCGCCGATCTGCTCGGCGCCGCGCGCCGCGCGCCGGGAGCGGACGATCCCACGGTCGCGCTGGCCACCGAACTGATCGAGACCATCCTGGCGTTGCGTCTGTCCGCAACGGCGGGCGGGTCGCCGGACCGACTGCTCGCGGCGATCGGGCGGTTCGAGCCGGCGGACGCCCGGCCCTGGGCCGACTGGGTGGTGCCCCCCGGGCTGGTCGATCGCGCCCATCTAGCCGTGCTGCTGCTGCGCGCCCGCGGCGTTCCACCGGCCGGGCCGCCCGACCTGTCCGCGCACTGGCTGGACGAGATCCTCCGGCGCACCGGGGACATCGACGCCGAGCGGCGCGTCGCCGTGTCCGTCCACCTGAACCTTGATCATCACGTGCTTCGCCGCGCTACGCTCGAACGCTTCGACGAGCATCTCGGGTACGTGGCCGGGCGTCATCCGACGAGCTGGCTGCATCGTCAGATCCGCCCGCTTGTGGTCGAGGTCGCCGACGCCTGGGCGCTCCTCGACGAGCCGCACCGGGCCGCCGAGATCATCGTCGGGTACCGCGAGGCGGCGATGGCGGAGGGCGACGACCTCGCTGCCGTCGAGCAGTGCGAGCTGGCCCTGCTGGCGCTGTGCCGCCGCTACCGGACCACGGAGTTCAGCCCGTCGATCCGCCAGCTCGCGCGGGCGGGCTCCGTACCGGTGCGGGCCGAGGCGTGGCTGGTGCTGGCCCTGGTCAACGGGCAACGCCCGGACAGTCCCGCGCAGGCGGGTAGCTGGCACGCCTGGTGGCGCTGTCAGGACCACGAATCGCTGACGGGGAGGTCGCAGTCGGGATCGCCAGCCGTCCTGCCGGCTCCGCCGTCGGCCGACGAAGCGGGCCTTGCCCCGGGGACGAGCGTCGTGGATCGCCTGGAGTGGTGGACGTTGGGTTTGGGCGCGGGCGGGTTGATCGCCGGCCCCCGGGAGCTTGACCGCCTCGCCGACCCGCAGACGCGGCTGCGTGGTACCGCACTGGTCCGGGACTCGCAGGACCCGCCGTCCTCGCCCCAGCGCACCCGCCAGCCGCCCACGGTCAACGACCCGGTCACCCGGGCGATGTCCGCGCTGGCGCCGCTGACCGGCGCCCGCGCGGCGATGGCGGTCGCCGAGGTCCTCGCCCCGCGGCTGCCCGCGCACGCCGCCGCCCTGCTGGACCGTCCGTCCGATCTCGTGCCGCGTTCCGTGCCGGACCGGCTACGGGACGCCGGTGACGAGTTCGGCGCCCAGGCCGCGGCCGTGCTCGGCGCCCGCCTGCGCCAGCGCGCGGGGCAGGCCTCAGCCCCGCTGTCGGCCCCGCTGTCCTCGCCGCGGCTGGTCGGCTGGTCGGGCTGGCTCGATCGCCTGAGACTGGTGCAGGATCCGCCGCCATCGGATTCGGCGACACGGCTGTGGTACCGATCCGCGGGCCTCCCGGCGGACCCGGTGCAACCGCTCGCGCCGCCCGAACTGTCCGACGCCGTGGTGCCGCCGCCCCCGTGGCGCGACCCGCCGGTCGTTCCGAGCGGCGCTGCAGTCCCGGCTGACCTGGACGACGATCCTGAGTCCGTCATGTCGGCCATCCTGCGGTGGCCGTCCCAACCGGAACCGCTGAGCCGCGCTCCTCTGAGCCGCGCTCCCCGGCGACGGACGCGCCTGGCAGTGGGGGCGGCCGTGGCCGCGCTACTGGTCGCGACCACGGCCGCGCTGATCGTCGCGTTCTCACGGTCCGGGCGCGCGGTCAGGACGGGCGAGGGAACCTCCTGGTGGGACGGGGACGTGGCGCTGCCCGCCCTCCTGATCCCCGGCATCCTGCTCGTGCTGGCGTCGGTGGGGACGCTGTTTGCCTGGACCGCCGGCAGCCTCCAGAAGGTGCTGGCATCGAGGTTCCCCGGGCGGGGCGGTTCGCGTGGGGCCCGGCGTCGCGGTGCCGCCCCCGTTGCACCGGACCGTCTCCGCCTGTGGGTCGGCTCGCCGATCCGGGTCGGGGCCGGCCGGTACACAGCCATTGCCGTGCCCCCGCGCCTGGTGCAGCCGGTCGTCATCACGGAACCGACCCGAAGCTGGTTGTTGTGGTCGGACAGGCCGTGGCCCCTCATCGACCGTGTCCTGCCCGCCCGGCTGCTGTGGCGGCTGGACGGGCAGCGAGCGACGTTCGTGCGCCGGCGCCGCTGGCGTGCCTGGGAGCGCCGACGCCTGTGGCTGATCCCGCTCCTGGTCGAGGACGAGGCGCGGGGCGAGGACTGGGAACGGCGGCTCGCCGCGACCGCACCGCCGCAGTCGGCCCGCATGATCGTCTTCGCGCGCTTCGGGTCCAGAGGCTTTCAGCCGGTCGGCAACCAGCCTGCCCGCTCGGGGCCGGCAGGTACCTTCCGCGGTCCGCGCCACCTGCGGCCCGACGACGGCCCAGCTGGCTCGGCCGTCGTCGCACAGGCGATCGGTACTCCCGTGCGCACCATGTCGGGTATACGGATGCGGGTCAGCGACGACGGGTCCTCCTCGTCCGCCGCGGATGAGGAGAACCTGCTGGGGATTGAGGACCTCGACGTCGGCGACGTGCACCTCGCCGTGCTGCAGGCCGATCCGGTGGACGGCGCGGCGGCGTCCCTGGGCGAGGATCGGGCGGGCTTCGTCGACCTGGCCATCGCCGCGCTCGACGCGGGGGCCCCGGCGGTGCTGGTGATCCCACCCCTGCCCGACGAGCTTGCGGCCGCGGTCGGTGTGGTGGTGCGCGAGACGTTCGATCTCGCGACGCGGGGCGCGCTCGGCCGCGCCGGACGGCTGCTGGCGCCGGTCTACGCCGCCCGTCAGGTCAAGGACCTGATCTACGAGGCTGCCTCTGACGACTGGCCGGTTCCCAAGGATGCCACCACGGCGGTCGATCTCCGTCCCGGTGACGATGTGCTCCTGCTGCTGCCTTGACGGCACCTGCGTCAACTCGGGTGGGATATGCCCCAACCGGGATGGTCGCCGCCGTCAGGGGGCGAGCAGGCCGGCGAGGGTGAGGCCGGCGAGCGAGGGGTCGTCGCGGGCGGGGAGCAGGGCGATCACCTCGTCGGCGACGGTGGCATCCGGGTCGCCGAAGGCGGCCTGCTCGGGGCCGGTGTCGAGGGCGGCGTTGATCGCGAGGGCAATCCGCGGGCGGTCGGACTCGACGTAGTCGGCGGACGTCCAGGCCAGGGTGAGGGCCTCGGCGCGGTAGTCGGCGAACGCCGCCTCCCGCCCGTGCGCTCGCGCCAGCCGAGCCTGGCCGATCAGCGTCGTCATCGCCGGCAACAGCCAGACGTCGTGCTCGGTGCGGGTCTCCACCCGCACGACGAGGTAGTCGAACCCGGTCAGCCGCCGCTGCCCGTCACTGTGCGCGCCGCCGCCGGCATCACCCGGGCCGCCGCGGACGGCGAGCCGGCCGTCGGCGCCGATCGTGAGTTCGCCGGGCAGTGAGCCCGGCGGGGCGTTGACGACGGCGAGATGGCCGGCCTGCACCGGCTGGCCGCCGCCACCGGGACTGATCATCGTGTGGTGGACGCCGAGGACCGGTTCGTCGCCGGACGCGCCGATCAGCGAGTCCAGGCCGGTGGAGATGGCGTTCGCCACCGACGCCGCGGTCGCCAGCGGCGGCCCGAGCAGCTCGGCGAATCCGGTGACGAGCGTGGCGGCCGTGCCCAGCGGACCCGTCTGGGCCGCCTGGTAGACCGCCGCCTCGATCTCCACGGTGCCGCCGTTGAACGGCAGCAGCGGGGTGATGGGGAAATCGAGCTGGTCGCCGGGCACCGCCCAGGCGTCGGCCGGCCGCGAGAACGTCGTGAACGCGACCGGCGCGCCGGCACCGAACGTCAGCGAGGCGCCGGCATGCAGCACCGGGAAACGGTCGTTTCCCCAGCTCCGTGCCTTGGCGAGGAAACCCTCGGCGAGCCACAGCCGCAGATATCCCTGCGCCGGCCAGATCGGTGCCGATCCCGGCGCCGGGAAAAAACATGTCGTCACATGCTCGGCGTCCGCGGCGAAGCCGCTTTTTATCCGAGCCCACAATCCCCCTGCCACAGCGCGCAGCCTATCGTGGGCGAACATTCCTGCGGCCCGGTGTCGGAATCGTTGCGGTAAGCCGGGCCGGCCGCGGTCAGGGGCCGTCCACCGGGCGGAAGACCGCGACGGTGAAGTCTCCGCCGGGCAGCTCGGTGAACTCGGCCCGCACCCGCAGCCCGCAGCGCACCTCCGCCGGGTCGATGCCGACGATCCGGGCGGGCAGGCGCAGGCCGGTCTGCTCGTCGAGTTCGACCAGAGCCACCACGTAGGGCAGGTCGTCGAGGTAGCCGGGCACGGTGGCCCGGTGCTGGACGATGAAGGAGTAGACGGTGCCGGTGCCGGCGACGTCGGCGAACCGGGTCGGCCCCGCGCACCGCCGGCACCGCTCGAGCGGTGGTTGCAGCCACAGCCCGCAGTCCCCGCAGCGGCACATGGCGAGCCGGCCCTCGGCCAGGGCGGCCCAGAAGGGCGCGGTCACCGCGTCCGGCACCGGCTGTGGCGGGAGGCTGAGCGGATCGGCCCGCACAGCCGGGCTCTGCTCGTGCGTCGTGGTCACGGCGCCACCGTCCCGTAGACGAGGGCGCCGCCGAAGGGGCCGGCCCCGGACGTGACCAGCGCCGTCTCGGCGCCGCTCACCTGCCGGTCCCCGGCGTCCCCGCGCAGTTGCAGGACCGCCTCGTAATGGTGGTTCAGGCCGTGGATGTAACCCTCGGACAGCAGCCCGCCGTGCGGGTTGACGACGACGTCGCCGCCGTAGGTGGCCCGGCCGGCGCGAAAGTAGTCGCCCACCTCGCCCTTGGCGCAGAACCCGAAGTCCTCGAAGGTCGCCATCACGGTGAACGTGAAGCAGTCGTACATGCAGGCGACGTCGATGTCGGCGGGTTGCAGCCCGGTGCGCGACCACAGCCGTGGCGCGGTGTCCCGGGAGTACATGCAGCTCAGGTCGTCCCACTGGTCGACCGAGCCGCCGAAGCGGTTGCTGTCGGCGGCGCCGAGCAGGTGGACGGGACGGTGCGGCAGGTCCGCCGCCCGCTCGGCGCTGGTCACCACGATGGCCACCGCGCCGTCGATCTCGTAGCAGCAGTCGAACAGCCGGAACGGCTCGCTGATCCACCGGCTGTTCAGGTAGTCGTCGAGGGTGATGGGGGAGCGGGCCACCGCGTGCGGGTTGCGCACCGCATGGTCGCGTTCCTGCACCGCGATGGCGCCCAGGTCCGCCGCGGTGGACCCGTACTCGTACTGGTGGCGACGGCAGAACATCGCGAACCACTGGGGTGGCACGAGGTAGCCGTGCGGCCCCGCGAACTGCCCCTCACCGTCGACCTCGACCCGTTCCAGCGCCCGGCCGTACCTGGTCTGCGCGCCGAGCACCCGGTAGACGACGACCACCTCCGCCTGGCCGGACAGCACCGCCGTCGCGGCACCGGCGACGGTCGAGGTGACGATGTTGCCGCCGCCCAGGACGCTCAGGCTCCACCCGAGATCGTCGACCCCGATGGCGTGGGCGACCTGGCTCGGGCCGGCGCTGTCGCCCGTCGAGTAACAGGTGAAGCCGTCGACGTCCGCGGCAGTGAGCCCGCAGTCGGCGAGCGCCTCCCGGGCGGCCTGCGCGGCCATCGACAGCGTGGTGCGCCCCGAGGAGCGCACGAATGGCGACCGCCCGATCCCGACGACGGCCGCGCCCCCTAACGAACGACTCACTGTCCCTCCCTCCACGTTCAACACATTCCGGCGCGACGCCGATGCTGCGCCGCGAGTTTCCGACACGCGAGTTTCTGGCATCTGACTGTCAGAATCGTAGCGAGGGGGACCGGCGCGGTCCAGCCCGGCGAGGGCGATCCGAACCCGGCGGGCGCCAGCTTCAGATCTCCAGGCCCGGCCAGGTCATGGTGACCGGGTGCGGGTGGGGGAGGTCGAGAAGCTGGACGAGGTACTGCTGCCCGAAGTTGTTGGTGCGCAGCTCCTCGATCGTCTCCGGTTCCATCGCACCCGTCGCCCCGTACAGGTCGCTCAGCCGCTGCATGATCACGGCCAGCCGGTAGGACGCGTAGACGAGATGGAAGTCCAGGTTCTCGGCCTCGCGGCCGACGAGCTCCTGCCATCGGCGCACGGTCTGCACCGGGCTGCCGATGCCCGGTAATCGCTCGACGCCGATCGACTCCGTGCTGCTGTAGTCCATGACCGTCCACCAGGCGAGGTCCGATTCGGCGCCGGCCAGGCACACCATGTCCCAGTCGAAGACCGCCGCCACGTCGAGCCCACGGAACATCAGGTTCGGCAGCCGGGAGTCGCCCCAGGCCAGGGCGGTGACGCCGGCGGGCGGGACGTGCGCACGCAGCCACCGCTCGGCCGCGGTGATCACCGGATCGGTGCGTCCCCGCGCCACCCAGGACGCGACGTCGAACCAGTGCGCGAGATCCTGCCTCAGGCCGTCGGGGCCGAGGCGCGGACGGTCGAGGAACGCCACCTTCGCCGGATCGACCTGGTGCAGCCGGGCCATGACCTCGACCGCGTTGCGCCACAGCACGGCGCGATCGCTCGGGGCCAGGTCGTGCACCCAGCCGGTGGTGTGGAACGGCGGGGTGTCCCCGGGCACGCGACCCTCGACGCGTTCCATGACGAAGAAGGACTGACCGAGGACGCTGGTGTCCGTCTCCATGCCGACGACCGCGGGGACCGGGATGCCCGGCTCGCGGCCCAGCACCCGGTACATCTCGGCGTGGACGGTGAGGTCGGCGTCCTTGTACAGGAAGTCGGGGGAGTCGACCCGCACGACGTAGCCCGCCGAGCGGGCCACCCCCGCCTCGGTCCAGCTCGCCTCGCACAGCAGCGTCTCGTTGGCCACCCCGCTGGTCCTGGGCAGTGTCACCGCGGTGACGCGCAGATCGGACCGATGCGGCAGGGTCGCCGAAAACCAGGTCTCAAGCGCCCGCCGCGTCTTTTCCGGATCGCGCTGGCGGTCCCGGGTCGGCAGCCCGGATTCGATGTAGCTGGCGTTCGTTACCTCCGGCAACGTGTCCTCCTCGCGGCGGGGACGAATACGTGCTCGGCGAGATTTCTCGTCGAACACCACAAAGGAGCCACCGCCGCCCGCGGATGTCGCGTCGGACCGGAACGTCCGCCATTCGGCTGGTCGCGGGAACGGTCATCACCTGCGCCGACCGGCGGGCGGCGGGATCGCGGCGGACCCGACGGTCGGCGATGATGCCGACGCACTGTATGGCAGTGAACTGTCAGAGTCAATGCCTGATCGTTCGTGCGGGAGGTCTCGGCTTGCCCGGCCCTGACCTCGGTAAAGGCCTTCCGATCTGATCCCTTGCGCGGCCCGGTGCCGTCGTTCATAGTCTGGAGATCCCGAGTCCGATCCTCTCCTCGGTGCTGGCAGTCAGATGCCAGGAAGTGACCGCTGCCGAGTGGCGATCCGGCGCGCCTTCACGGCTGGCCGGCGGTCCCCGTCGGGCCGCATTCGGGAAAACCGGAGGTGCGTCGCGATGCCGCAGACCGATTCCTCACCGCAGCCGTTCACGGTCCGCACGGATCAGGCTGTTCTCGACGATCTGGGCGACCGGTTGCGGCGCACCCGCTGGACCGATCAGATTCCCGGAACAGGCTGGGAACACGGCACGGATCTGGCCTACCTGCGGGACCTGTGCGAATACTGGGCGGACGGTTTCGACTGGCGGGCCGCCGAGGCCCGGATCAACCGGTGGCCGCACGTTCTCACCACCGTCGACGGGACGCCCGTCCACGCCATTCACGCCCGGTCGCCGCATCCCGGCGCCGTCCCGCTGCTGCTCATCCACGGCTGGCCCGGATCGGTCATCGAGTTTCTCGACGTGATCGACCGGTTGGTCGACCCACCCGCCCATGGCGGCGACCCCGCCGAGGCGTTCCACGTGGTCTGTCCCTCCCTGCCGGGATACGGCTGGTCCGGGCCCACCCGCGAGCGTGGCTGGCACATCCGCCGGGTGGCCGACGCCCTGGTCGAGCTGATGGCCCAGTTGGGCTATCAGCGCTTCGCCGCCCAGGGCGGCGACTGGGGTGGGATCGCCACCAGCCTCCTCGGCGCGCACCATCCGGACCGGCTGCTGGCCATCCACCTCAACCTGGTCCTGGCGCCGCCGCCCGACGAGGCCACCATGGCGGCGCTGAGCGCCACCGAGCGCGCCGCGATGGACAGCGTTGCGCGCTTCACCCAGACCGAGACCGGCTATCAGGCCATCCAGGGCACCAAGCCGCAGACGCTTGCCCACGGCCTGGCCGACTCCCCCGCGGGCCTGGCCGGCTGGCTCGTCGAGAAGTTCCGGGCCTGGAGCGACTGCGACGGCGACGTGGAGAAGGCGATCAGCCGCGACGATCTGCTCACCAACATCACCACCTACTGGGTGACCGGCACGATCGGCTCGTCGGTGCGCCTCTACCGCGAGTCGATGCGGGCCGGCCTGTTCGACGCCCCGGACCGGCCGGTCACCGTGCCGACCGGGGTCGCGGTCTACCCGAGGGAGATCTTCACGCCGCCCCGGCGCTGCGTCGAGGCGCACTACGACCTGCGGTACTGGCACGAACTGCCCCGCGGCGGCCACTTCGCCGCACTGGAGCAACCGGAGTTGTTCGCCGAGGACGTCCGAGCGTTCTTCCGCTTACTGCGCGGCGGGGGCCATGAGATCGGCTAGCGTGGTGAACTCGGCGGTGACGTAGGACCCGAGGCTGCGCGACGGTGCCCCCTGCAGCCAGCGCTGCATCGCGCGCTGTTCGGCCAGGATCCCGATCGCGGCCAGCAGCTCGCAGCTCTCGTCGGGCTGCACGAGGCCGCGGCGGGTGGCGACCGCCCGCGCGACGAGCGCCAGATTGCCCTGCTGGTTGTCGTGTTCCTTGCCGCGCAGCAGGAACGACGAGGCGACGGCGACGTGGTAAAGCCTGATCCGCTCCCGCAGGCGGGCCACGCCGGGCGCGAGCGTGACGAAGGCGGCCCGCATCGCCTGGAACTCGCTCAGCGACTCCGGCTGGGCCAGGTACACGCCGACGAAGGAACGGAAGTAGTCGTCCTCGCCGAAGAAGAGCACCGACTCCTTCGTCGCGAAGTAGCGGAAGAAAGTCCGGGGCGAGACGCCGGCGCGGGCGGCGACCTGCTCGGTGGAGGTGGACTCGTAGCCCTGCTCGGCGAACAGCTCCAGCGCGGCGTCGACAAGCGCCCGGCGAACCCGGGCCTTGTGCTCGGACCAGGCGGCGGGGCGGGCCCGGGCCGGCTGCGCGCTGCTGGGCAGCGGCATGCCGTCCACCGGGTCCCCCTCGTCTCCGACAGCCTGCCGGTGGGCGGGACAGCCTGCCGGTGGGCGGCGCTAGCGGGCCCGCAGGTCCGAACGCTCGACGTAGACGTGGCCCACGTCGCCGTCCCAGTCACAGGACGCCCAGTTGACAGCGTACGCCCGGGCCGGTTCGGCGACGCCGTAGGGCAGTCCGCCGGCGAACGTGGTCCACAACCCGGTCCGGGTGGTCGCGCTCACCTCCAGTAACCGTTCATGCCAGGCGAGTCCGAACGGCAGCACCTCCCCGGCGGCGAGCAGGCCGTCCAGCCGCGGAACGTCGACGACCCGGGCATGCGTCAGCTTCCCGGCCTCGACGACGTAACCACCCTCCAGCGTCACCGTTCCGTCGGTCGACCAGTAGCGGGACAGCCCGAAGGCGCGCCCGCTGCCCGGGAACAGGCAGCCGGCGATGACGTGCCCGCCCCAGCCGTTGACCGAGTCGTCCCCGCGCGGGCCCCGGGAATGGTCACGCCAGCCCGTGCCGTCGAAGGTGACCTCGCGCCGGCCCCAGCGCACCGTGCCGCGGGCCCGGTAGAGCTGCTCGTAGTGCTCCTTCGCCCACTGCTGCTGGTCCATGCCACCGCGGCCGGTCGCCGCCGCGGCCGCGGTGTGCGCGTCCCACACGGGCGTCGCGCACTCGATGTCCAGGTCGAGCTGCAGACGGACCTTCTCGCCGTCGCGGACGAGGCCGGTGCGCATGCTCTCCTGCGGCGTGCGCAGGCAGAAGCCGTCGAAGGTGACCCGCCAGTGCCGGAACGGCTCCAGGCACTCGAAGCGCAGGTTGGCACCGGCCGGGCGGCGCGCCGGATCGGTGCGGTGGTAGGCCCACATCGACAGCACGCCCTCGTCGTCCGGCAACGTGACGAGCGCGCGGTCCTCCCACAGCTCCCAGGCGTCGGCCACGGTGCCCAGATGCAGCCACATGCCGATGTTGTGGGTCGGGTCGTAGGGGGTGAACAGGAGGTTCTCGGTCCAGGCCGGCACGGGCGGGCAGGACGCGACGACCTGCTCGCGCTCGGGCGGCAGCCCGGCGGACAGATCCTCGATGCGCGGCTCGCCGCGCAGGGTGCTCATCGGGAGCCTCGGGCGGAACCGCGGGGCATCGGGGGAGGCGTGAAAGCCACGTCCGATCCTCTCTGTGGCACGGCGACTCCGTAATTCTGGCACAGGACTGCCAGGTTTGGGTCGGACGCCCGCAGCCGCCCGGGAAATGGCCCCGAGAGTCGGGCGCGACCAGAACCGCCGACGCGGCCCGCCACCGCTGACCGTGGCCCCGCAGACCCCGGATGCAGGTAAAACCCGTTGCAGCTAGGGTGATTCGTAAGGATCATCCCAATTTGGGGGGCTGGTGACGGTGGATCCGGATGCGGATGGTGGGCAGGCGGAGGTCGGGCCGTGGTGGAGGTCGCTGGCCGAGGAGCATCCGTCGATCGATCTGAGGACGGACAGACCGCATACGGCCCGGATCTACGACTACTTTCTGGGTGGGAAGGATAATTTTCCCGCTGACCGGGTGGCTGCGGAGCAGGCGAGTGCCGCCTTCCCGAACGCCTCGCTTGCGGCCCGGCAGAATCGTGCGTTCATGGTGCGGGCGATTCGCCACCTTGCCAGGGAGGCCGGGATCCGGCAGTTCCTCGACATCGGTACGGGCATTCCCACCAGCCCGAACGTGCACGAGATCGCCCAGGCCGTCACCCCGCAGGCGCGGGTCGTCTACACGGACAACGATCCGATCGTCCTGGCCCACGCCCGCGCGCTGCTGGCCAGCACCCCCCAGGGCCGGACCGCCTACCTCGACGCCGATCTCCGCGACCCGCAGACCATCCTGGACGCCCCCGAACTGCGCGAGACCCTCGACCTGAGCCTGCCCGTCGCCCTGTCGATGATCGCGGTGTTCCACTTCGTCGCGGACTCGGACGATCCGCACGGCATCATCCGCCACCTCGTCGACGCGCTGCCGTCGGGCAGTTACCTGATCCTCACCAACGGCACCACCGACTACGACCCGGCCACGCAGGACCTCGCCGTCGCCTACGAGAAACAGGGGATCACCGTGCGGCTGCGCAACCGCACCGAGGTCGAGAACCTGTTCGGCGGGCTGGAGCTGATCGATCCGGGCGTCGAGCTGGTCCACCGCTGGCGGCCGGCCGCCAGCGACCTGCCCGGCCTCACCGATGCCCAGGTCAGCGTGTACGGCGGAATAGCCAGGAAGCCCTGATACGCATCCCGTCCGAGTCCGACGGCGGGGATGAGTGAGGGAACGTCCGGGTGATTCCTCGAGCGGGAATGCGACCGGCGGGGCACGTTTCGTCAACACCAAAACAAGACCGACCAGATATTGTTCTGTCGCGCGGAGTGGACCATGATCAAGAAGGGTTGTCCTCGGCAGCATGGAACTTCGCTGCGTCTCGGCCCGATCGACGCCAGCCGCGGGCCCGGGCTCTGGCGGGGTGGCCCCGGCGCTGGTCATGCGCCCCACTCGTACGACGTGTTATCTGTCTCCGAGCAAGCCAGGATGGCCTTCGACTGGCACTATCCGTCCTGGGGGAGCCCGGCGCATTCGCCGACGCCGCACTGACAAGAAGCTCGTGCCGAATACGGGGCCATGTCCACGTCCGTGCCGGGCCGCGGCCGAGATCCACACTGCGCGAGTGGCGAGGTCAACCGGCGCTTCCGTCGAGGATGGCCCCAATGGCAGAAACTGGCCGGATTCTTCTCCCATCCGAACTTTGCGGGCGGGAGGGCTGAACAGGACCGCTGGAGGGAAACCCTGTAGGCATGCAGCACGTCGTGGTCGGGGTCGACACCGGGGAGGCCGCTCCCGCCGCGCTCGGCTCGGCGGCCGACCTCGCCGCGCGGCTGGATGCCGAGCTCGATGCCGTCCACGTCCAGCCCCTCAGCCCTGCGCAGATCCGCACGATGATCTCCACCGTGCCCGGTCGGCACGCGTGCGAGCGGTTCCTCAGGGCCGAGGAGGACGCCCAGACCAGGGCGGCCCGCACGCTGGCGGACCGCACGCTCACGGCGACCCCCGTGCACTGGCGGTTCCACGTCCGCGCCGGCGATCCCGTGACCGAGCTGCTCGCCGTCGCCGACAGCGTCGACGCCTACGCAATCGTCATCGGCACCCGGCACGGCGGCGTGGGCGTCGCCCTGGAACGGTTGCTCACCGGCTCGGTCTCTCATCGGACGATCCACCGGACCCGCCGGCCCGTCCTGGTGGTCCCCACCGAGGTCGACGACCGACCCGGCAGGGACGCCTGATCGGCCTGGGACGACGCGTCCTCGCGGCGGGCAATCCGCGCGGATGCGTGGCAGGCGGCGCCGCTCTCGGGGTCAGGCGGTGGCGCCCGCGGGGTGGTGGCGGGCGGGGCTGGTGTGGATCGTGGCGGCGGAGCGGAACCGATCTGGTGCCCGACGCGGATGCGGTAGCGGGCCACGATCTCGTTGCCGACGAAGCCGACGGCCGCGGCCGCGGCGACCGCCCTCAGCCGGTCGACCTGCGCGGGGCGGACCGGGCGGTCGATCGAAGCCCGGGCGGCGGCCCCCCGCCCGACCGCGCCCTGCTCGTGTCCGCCCCGATGCTCGCGCAGCGATCTCGCGGTGTGGCAGCGTCGTTGCATTCCGAGACGCCGGGGGCTATACAGGGATTAGCACTCGGTAAGGTCGAGTGCCAACCTCTGGCGCGACGGGTGCCTGGGCCCATGACTCGGCCCATCGTTTTCGTTGCTGGGCCCCGCTGGCGGCCGGCACTCCTCCCCGCAGGCTTGAGCCTCAGGAGGATTCACCCATATGCCGAAGATCATTGCCTTCGACGAGGAGGCACGGCGTGGCCTGGAGCGCGGCATGAACCAGCTGGCCGATGCGGTCAAGGTCACGCTCGGTCCGAAGGGTCGCAACGTCGTTCTGGCGAAGAAGTGGGGCGTTCCCACGATCACCAACGACGGTGTGAGCATCGCCAAGGAGATCGAGCTCGAGGACCCGTACGAGAAGATCGGCGCGGAGCTCGTCAAGGAAGTCGCGAAGAAGACCAACGACGTCGCGGGTGACGGTACGACCACCGCGACGATCCTGGCTCAGGCTCTGGTGCGTGAGGGTCTGCGTAACGTGGCCGCCGGCGCGA
>NZ_JAMPTM010000174.1 GCF_025403375.1 Frankia gtarii | reverse complement strand
GGTATCGGGCGGGCGAGCGCGGCCATGCTGCGCCGGTAGCCCGCGATGGTGATCATGGCTTCGGAGGTGCGGTCCGGCCGGCCGCGCAGGGCGACCCACACGGCCGTCAGGAGCAGGGCGACGGGGGGGATCAACAGGAACCACATAGGAGCCTCGACGTCGAGACGAGTAAGAAGATGACTTATTTCTATCGTAGGTGCCCCGCTCAGCAGGCGCCTACCCATTCAGCCGCGCCATCGGTGAAAATCTGGTGTTTCCAAATCGGAACCTGCTCCTTGATGTCATCGATCAGACGACGACAGGCGGCAAATGCCTCTGCTCGGTGGGCCGCGCCCACCGCCACGACGACCGCGGTCTCACCTACCCGGAGGTGCCCCGTACGGTGGGCGACCGCGATCGCCCGCACCGGCGCGCCGGCTGCCACCTCGGCGGCCACGCGTTCGATCTCGGCGGCCGCCCGCGGATGCGCCTCGTAAGCAAGCTCGGCCACCCCGCGGCCGGAGTCGTGGTCGCGCACGGTGCCCACGAACAGCGCAATCCCGCCCACATCCGGGAGCAGGACGGCGGCCATGCATTCGTCCACCGACAACGGGGTGTCACGAATGTCCGCAAGCACGACCCTGGCCGGGGCCACGGCGCCGGGCTCGGTGCCGGGGCCGAGATCGCGGTCGAGATCGTGGTTGACATTCGTTGCCGACTCCCCCTGCGCCGGGGCGGGCCCAGCCGCCCGGGCGGTCGCGCGCGCCAGGGCACCGGCTGATGGGACGGGTGCGGGAGAACGCGTCGAGTCCACGTCTACGACCGTAACCGGCCACGGCGGGCTCCGTTTCGCCCGGCGGGCAGAAAACGCATTACCGTGGGTTCATGTCCCAACCGCGCGTGCGACGTACCGCTTCCCGATCAGGCCACGTCCGATGAGTGGCGACTTCCCGTTCGGCTTCGCGTCCGCCGGTGGCGGCGAGGAGCCCCGGTCCCCCTTCGGCGGCGGCGCGCCGTTCTTCGCCGAGCTGGAGCGGCTGCTGTCCTGGCAGGGCGGTCCGGTCAACTGGGAGCTGGCTCGGCAGGTGGCGGTGCGCTCCCTGGGAGACGGTGAGTCGAGCGTTCCCATGGGCCAGCAGCACATGGCCGACGAGGCGCTGCGGATCGCCGATGTCTGGCTCGACCCGGTGACGACCCTGCCTGCCGGCGCGACGACCGGCGCCGCCTGGTCGCGAGTCGAGTGGATCGAGAAGACGCTGCCGGTCTGGCGGACCCTGTGCGACCCGATCGCCACCAAGGTCGTCGAGGCCATGCGCACCGGCATCTCCAGCGGGCTGAGCCAGCTCGGCGGCGGCGGGGTAGAACTGCCCAGCGAGCTGCGCGATGCCCTGCCGCCCGGCCTCGACCTCAGCGCCCTGATGGGGGCCGGTGGGCCGATCATGCAGATGATGAACCAGGTCGGCGGCATGCTCTTCGGCGCGCAGGTGGGGCAGGCGATCGGCACGCTTGCCGCGGAGGTCGTGTCGTCGACCGAGGTCGGCCTGCCCCTCGGGCCGGCCGGGACGGCCGCGCTGGTCCCGGCGGGGGTCGCCGCGTTCGGCGCCGGGCTGGAGATTCCCGAGGACGAGGTGCGCATCTACCTCGCGCTGCGGGAGGGCGCCTCCACCCGGCTGTTCGCGCACGTGCCCTGGCTGCGCGCCCACGTGCTCGGCGCGGTCGAGGAGTACGCCCGCGGCATCGCGGTCGACACCGAGGCCGTCGGCCGGGTGATGCGGATGGTCGACCCGACCGCCCTGATGAACCCGGAGCGGCTGTCCGAGGCGCTCGGGGAGGACGTCTTCGCCGACGCGACCACGCCCGAGCAGAAGGCGGCGCTGGCCCGTCTCGAGCTGATCCTCGCCCTCATCGAGGGCTGGGTGGACCACGTGACCGATGCCGCGGCCACCGGTCACCTGCCGGCCGCCGGCCGGCTGCGCGAGATGGTCCGGCGCCGGCGCGCCGAGGGCGGGCCCGGTGAGCAGACCTTCTCCACGCTGGTCGGGCTCTCCCTGCGCCCGCGCAAGCTGCGCGAGGCCGCCGCGTTGTGGGCGGCGCTGGCTGAGGCCCGCGGGCGGGAGGGGCGCGACGCGCTCTGGGCGCACCCTGACCTGCTCCCCACGGCGGCCGACCTGGCCGCGCCGGACGGCTTCGTCACCGGCGCGTCGGCCAGCAACATCGACGATCCGATCGGTGAGATCGAGAAGCTCCGCGACACGCCACCCGCAGAGGGCGGCGGGAAACCCCGCGGCGGCCCCACGGACAAGCCAGACACCCCCGGTGATTCGGGCCCCGGCGATTCGGGCCCCGGCGCCGCCGGCTGACCCTGGCGTCAGGCACGCTTGGACCAGACACGATCCACAGGACCGTCCACAGGCTCTCCACAGCCGACGACGCGCTCTCGCGTCCCGTCGGACCCGCGTGGCACGGTGGGGATCAACCGGCCGATCGGCCGGTTCGTCCTGATCCGTGTCCGGTGGCTCCGGCCGCCGGCGGACCTGCGGAGGATCCATGCGCCCGATCCTCAAGCCGGGCCTTCGTCGGCTCTGGCACAACGGCTCCACCCTGCAACTCGGCATCGACCCGGCTCGGGCCGTCCTCGTCGCCGGCCTCGGCCCGTCCCACGCGGCCCTGCTCGACGCCCTCGACGGCCGGCGCACGCTCGAGCAGGTCCGCCTCGACGGCGGCGCCGCCGCGTGGGACCTGCTCGATCTGCTCAGCGGGGCCGGCCTGCTCGACGACGCGGCGCCGCCCCCGGGCACGACGCCGCTGCCCGCGGCCGACCGCGACCGCCTCTCGCCCGACCTCGCGGCGTTGTCGGTCCGCTCGACCGATCCGGCCCGCCCCCGCCGAGTGATCGCCGCGCGGCGCACCGCGCGGGTGCTCGTGCGGGGCGCCGGCCGGGTCGGCGCCCAGATCTCGACCCTGCTCGCCGCGGCCGGAGTCGGCCGGGTCGTCGTCGACGACGCGGAGATGACGACGGCCGCCGACGTGTCTCCCGGCGGGCTGCGCCTGGATGACGTCGGCCGGCCCCGGGCTCTCGCCGCGGGAACGGCGATGGCCCGGGTGCGCCGCCAGACGGACCGCAGCCCCGGTCCCGGTGCGGCCGCAGGCGCGCGCCGGCCTCCCTCGATGCGCGATGACGGACCGGGGATCGACGTCTTCGGCGCGGACCTGATCGTGCTGGCCCCGGTCGGGCCGCCGACCGTCGCGCCCGGCGCCTGCCTCGACCTCGAACGCGGCGGGACCGCGCACCTGCTGGCCGGAGTACGCGAGACGACAGGGATCGTCGGCCCGCTCGTCGTGCCGGCCGTGACGGCCTGCCTGCACTGCCAGCACCTGCATCGGCACGCTCGTGACCCGGTCTGGCCGATGCTGGCGATGCAACTGGTCCGCCCGCGCACCGCCGGCCACGACCCGTGCGAGATCACCCTCGCCAGCCTCGTCGCCGCGCTCGCCGCCATGCAGGCGCTGGCCTTCCTGGATCTCGCCGTCCCGCCCGCTCCAAGCCCCGGCCCGGGACCTCGCCAGTCCGACAACTCGGACTTGCCACCCGCAATCGCAAGCACCGAAGATGAGATGTTCGACACACCAAGTTTCGCTCCGAAGATCCTTCCGATAACAGCGGACGGGACGTTGGAGCTTCCCCTGCCGGACTGGCGTATCCGCCGGCGCAGCTGGCCGGTGCACCCCAACTGTCCCTGCCGCACCGCCCGAACTGCGGCGCAACAGGCCGACACCGATGCCTGAGACCCTGCTGCCGAAGGCCACCCACCAACCGAGCCGCCCGGGCTCGGCCGTGGCAACCCCGCCGAGGCTGTTACCCACGGCAAGCACCCCCCACGCCTCGGAACAGGGCACGATAGAGCGGTGTCCGACATCCCTCGGCGGGCCGTCGTCCGCACCGCCAAACTGGCCACGCTCCCGATCGGAATCGCCGGCCGAGCCACGCTCGGCGTCGGCAAACGTCTTGGGGGCCGTCCCGCGGAGGCCGTTGCCTCCGAACTTCAGCAACGCACCGCCGCGCAGGTCTTCCGCGTACTCGGGGAGCTCAAGGGCGGCGCGATGAAACTCGGTCAGGCGCTGTCCGTGTTCGAGGCGGCCCTGCCCGACGAGGTCGCCGCGCCGTACCGGGCCGCGCTGACCAAGCTCCAGGAGGCGGCGCCACCGCTGCCGGCGTCCGTGGTGCACCGCGTCCTCGCCGAGGAGCTCGGGGCGGACTGGCGGTCGCTGTTCGTCGAGTTCGACGACACGCCGGCCGCGGCGGCGAGCATCGGCCAGGTCCACCGGGCGGTGTGGTCCGACGGCCGGGCCGTCGCGGTGAAGGTGCAGTACCCGGGGGCCGGGCCGGCCCTGATCTCCGACCTCACCCAGCTCGGGCGGGCAGCCCGGCTGTTCAGCGCGGTGACCCCGGGGCTGGACATCAAGCCGCTGGTCGAGGAGCTCAAGGCCCGGATCACCGAGGAGCTCGACTACCGGCTGGAGGCGGCGTGGCAGTCGGCCTTCGCGCAGGCGTACGCCGACGACCCGCACATCGTCGTCCCGCGCCCGCTCGCCGGCTCCGACCGGGTGCTCGTCAGCGAGTGGATCGACGGAATCCCGCTGTCCGCCATCATCGCCGACGGATCCGCCGAGCAGCGTGACGCCGCCGGCCTGCTGCTCGTCCGGTTCCTGTACTCGTGTCCCGGGCGGGTCGGCCTGCTGCACGCCGACCCGCACCCGGGCAACTTCCGCCTGTTGCCCGACGGCCGGCTCGGCGTGCTGGACTTCGGCGCCGTGAACCGCCTGCCCGGGGGGCTGCCGGCGCCGATCGGCCGGCTGGCCCGCCAGACCCTGGCCGGCGACGCGGACGCGGTCGCCGCCGGCCTGCGCGACGAGGGGTTCATCCCGCCCTCGGCCGAGATAGACGAGGACGACCTGCTCGACTACCTCGCGCCGATGCTGGCGCCGATCGCCGACGAGGAGTTCACCTTCTCGCGAGCGTGGCTGCGCAAGGAAGCGGCACGCCTGAGCGACTGGCGTTCCGCCGCGGCGCAGCTCGGCCGCCAGCTCAACCTCCCGCCGTCGTACCTGCTCATCCACCGGGTGACGCTCGGCGCCATTGGGATCCTCTGCCAGCTCGGCAGCACCGGTCACTTCCGCGCCGAGATGGAGCGCTGGCAGCCGGGATTCGCCGAGCCCGGGTCCGCGGCCGCCCTGGCCGCCGAGGAGGCCAACCGTCCGGACCGGCCGTTGCCCGTCCTGGCGGTCCGAGACGAGGCCGGGGTCATCCGGCCGATGCCCGGTCCGGTCGTGCTCCCCGGTGCCCCGACCGGCGGCCGGATCCGCCGAACCACCAAGGCCGCGAAGACCCCGAAGCCAGGACGCGCCACGAAGCCGGAGCGAGCCACGAAGGCGCGGGCCGATCAACGGATCGACCAGCCGACCGAGGCCGCGACGAGGGGCGACGAGCCGCGACGCGCTCCGGCGACCCCGCGGGCCAGGAAGCCTGCCGGTGACGCGGCGCCCAAACCCACGCACGAGACCGACGCGGTGCCCACGCAGGCCGAACCCGCCGAAACGAGCCGGTCGCCGCGGCCATCACGGCGCGCCACAAAGCCCGTTGTCTCCCCGGCCGACCCCCCGATCGCACCCGCAGCGGCCAGCCCGCGACGCGCCGCCGGCCGGGTACGGGCGGCAGCCCCCCCTCGCCAGGCCTCCCGGGGCGAAGCACCATCGGACCCGGTCACCGCCGAGGATTGACGCCCGCGTCGACATGGCCGAAGGCTTCGCACCGGCGGAGGCGCTCCCCCACGCGTCCGCCGCGGAAGCGCGAACCGTCGCCCGCTCCGCGGCCGTCCTGGACGGCCGCGGCGGTCAGCCCGCAGATCCTGCCGCCGACGACGGCAGGCACCGCCCGCGCGTGGGCTCGCCGATCTGTCGCGGGCGGCCACGAGGACCTGGTGCGCACGTTAGGGGGCGGCGATCCCGACGGCGGACTCGCCGAGGTACAGGAAGCCGTAGCCCTCGTCGCGGAAGCGGACGCCGGCGGCACGCAGGGCGTCACCCCAGTCGCCGCGACAGGCCGGGTCCGCCGCCTCCGAGCCGTGGTCGGCGGTCAGCAGGATCGCGGTCTCGGCCAGCAGGCCGCGTTCGACGAGCAGGTCGAGAAAGCTGCCCAGGCGGGCGTCCGCGTCCCGCAGCGCGGCGCGGGACTGCTCCGAGTAGGGACCACCGCCGTGATGGCCGGTATCGGTGATCGTGGTGTTCCACCACATGACGTCGGGCGGGGTCGTGCCCGGCGCCCACAGCTGAACGACCTGCGCGAGGCCCAGCGCGTCGACCCGGGTGGACCAGGCGTAGTCGGGGTTCTCGTGGACCCAGCGCACGCTGGCGTGTGGGTCGCCCTCGGCCGGCGGCAGGTAGTCGCCCATGTCACCGGCGCCGCCGGTGTTGCCGGCCGCCCGGACCAGGCCGAACGTCGAGTAGTGCGCGCCCCGGTCGACGGGCTCGTTCACGCAGGCGCTCACCGCGCCGGGGCGCTGGCGGGCAACGGCCTCGAAGAACGTCTCAACGCCGTCGCGGAGCTGCTCGCAGGCGGCGTGCCAGGTCTTCACGTCGTTGACGATCACCTGGCGACCGGTGGCTCGATCGAAGTAGACGTTGTGCAGGATGCCGTGCCGTCCCGGTCCGACGCCGGTCAACGCGGACGTGTGGTTGGTCAGCGTCACGCTGGGGAACTCGGCGATCGCCCCGCCGGCCAGCGCGGTCCCCTTGGCCAGCAGGCGGGCGACGTTCGGCAGTTCGCCGGTCTGGGCGAGGTGCAACAGGTCGTTGCTGTTGGCGCCGTCCCACAGCAGGCCGACGACGTGGCGCGCGCCCGGACCGGCGAGGCGGGTCAGCGGCGTGCCCTCGGCGGCGGGCATTGTCACGCCGGCGAGCGCGGCGAGGGTGGGCCCGACATCGATGATCCGCGCCGCGCCGGGCTGCAGCCCCCGGGTCCGCACGCCGGGGCCGGACAGCACCAGCGGGGCGCGTGACTGCCCGGCGTTGAGTGAGCCGTGCTCGCCGAGGTGCCCGCCGCGTTCGGGCCAGTAGTGCCGCGGGGTGTGCACGACGATGAGGTCGGGCGACCTGGTGGCATCCCCGAAGGCGGACAGCAGCCGGCGGCCGGCGTAGGGATAGGAGTCGCGTTCGTTCGGCGGCGACGGATCCGTCAGCGCCGCGGCCAGGGGAACCCCGTGCATCGGGTCCTGGCAGGCCAGCGGGTGCCGCCCGTGGCGAACTTCCCAGGGACCGTCCGGGTCGGTCACCGGCAGCCGGGCCGAGCCGTCGGCGTTGGCCACATGGAGCCAGCCGGCGTCCACCCAGGCGGCGAGATCCACGATCTCGGCCAGTTCGGGACTGGTGAGGGCGGCGACGGCGAGAGACAGGTCGTCGGCCCCGGCCGATCCCGGCGCCACGCCCGGCGCCGTTCCCACTCCGGTCGACATCGGATATACACGCTCGCTGCTGGGCACGCCGGAACAGTACCGGTGCCGGCGGGAGAACTGGAAGAAATCAACGGCCAACGGTGGCGGGCGGGACGCCGACGAAACGGTGTCCCGCCCGCCGCGCCTGTCAGGCCGCGACCTCCTCCGGACGCACCTTGCGCGGCCGGCCCCGGGGCCGCTTGCGGGGCACGACAGCGCCGGTCACCACCAGCTCGCCGCCCCACACCCCCCAGGGCTCGGCCCGGCCAAGGGCCGCGGCCAGGCATGCCACCCGGACCGGGCAGGTACGGCAGACCGCCTTGGCGGTCTCCACCTCCGCCGGGGACTCAGCGAAAAACATCTCAGGATCGACGTCCCAGCAGGGCAGGACGAGCCGATCCCGCTCGATCCGGGAGCCGATCGAGTGATCGAACACCGGTGTCACCTCCGACACGGGTAGGTCTTCGAGCGGTTGGAAGAAGCGAAACGACAAAGGCCGCGATCCCCATGGGGATCGCGGCCTCGGCGTCGGCTCCGCGGAGCTAGTCCGGGAGCGGAGCGCGAGTGGATCCCAAGATGAGGTGACGGTCTGCGTGCTCGGACGCCTGGGGATCGGCGGACGCCGGGTTCCAGGACATGGGGAGCCGACGCATCGGCTCGCCGGCCGGACGCACGGCGATCGTGGTGAACCCGCCCCGACCAAGGGTCGAACCCGAGATGGCGGCGGGCGCACCCGTCCCCTGGCCCCGGACCCCGCTGCCATGGCAGGCCGTCAGCACACGGACATCTGCCGTCAGGACGGCGCTGACCGTGCTGTCGGCGCCCATGGCCGCCGAGCCGGGCAGATAACCCCACGGACGGGCGATCTCGGTGCCGGCTTTGTTCATCAAAATGCTGAGCACTGCGAGATCACCTCCTTCTCGGGGAGCCGTTGAGCGCGACCACTTCCGGGCGTGCACCAGGCGTCGTGGGTAACCGTAGAAGGTCACCACGCGAACCTCAACTTATTTTCTGTGTCGCGCTCCGGACACCCGTGGTTACGGAAGGCCGCGGGCGGGCGTCGCCGGCGGAGTCCGCCCGGCGACGAGATCGAGCACCGCCTGCCCGTAGCGGTCGAGCTTGACCTGGCCGATCCCGGGCAGCTGGACAAGCTCCGCGACCGAGCCCGGCCGGCATTCGGCGATCGCCTGCAGGGTCGCGTCAGTGAAGATCACAAAGACGGGCATGCGCAGTTCGCGCGCGGTCGCCGCCCGCCACGCCCGCAGCCGCTCGTACAGCGCGCCGTCGACGTCGCCGGAGCAGCCGTCGCAGCGCCCAACCCGGGCCTGGGCGCCGGTCAGGGCCCGCCCGCAGACCCGGCAGCGCACCGCCGAGCGCCCCCGGCTCGGCCCATCGCCGGCGCCGGTCCCACCCGCTGCACCGCGCTGCCCCTTCGCGCCGACGGCCCCTTTCGTGCCGGCGGAACCAGCGCCACCCCGCCCGTCGGCGGTGGGGCCGAGGCCACGGCGCACCGGCCGCAGGTCGTCGAGGAACCGGGACGGGCGCCGCGAGCGCCGGCCGTCGGCGCGGGCCAACGCCCAGGACAGGATGAGGTGGGTACGGGCCCGCGTCACGCCCACGTAGAGCAGGCGTCGTTCCTCGGCGATCTGCTCGGCGGTCTTCGCGTGGACGAGCGGCAGCGTGCCATCGGCCAGCCCCACGAGGAAGACCGCGTCCCATTCCAGGCCCTTCGCGGCGTGCAGCGTGGACAGCGTCACTCCCTCCACGGTGGGCTGATGCTCGTGGGTGACGCGATCGCCGAGCTCGGCGACGAACTCGGTGAGGTCCGCCTGCGGGGAGCGGGCGGCGAGGTCGGTGGCCAGCCGATGCAGGGCGGCGAGGTTCTCCCACTGCTCCCGCTCGGCGCCGGACCCCGCCGATGGCCGGTCCGCCCGCCAGTTCAACGCGCCGAGAATGTCGGCGACGGTGTCGGCGAGCCCGTCGGGCCGATCGGTGTCGGCCGAGCGCAGAGCGGCCCGCAGCAGCCGCAACGCCGCTACCACCTCGGTGCGGGCGAAGAACTTCTCACCGCCGCGCACGAGGTAGGCGATGCCGGCCGCGCCGATCTCGGCCTCGTAGGCCTCCGACTGGGCGTTGATCCGGTACAGCACGGCGATGCGGCTGGCCGGCGTTCCCCGGGCGATCAGTGTGCGGATGCGGCTGGCGACGGCGGCGGCCTCGTCCGCCTCGCTGTCGCACTCCAGCCAGACCGGCGGCGGGCCGTCCGGAGCCGCGGCGACGAGTCGGGTGCCGGGCGCCGCCTGCACGAGCCGGTTCGCCAACCCCACGACCTGCGGGGTCGACCGGTAGTCCCGCACGAGCCGGACGAGGGCCGCGTCGGGGTAACGGCGCGGGAAGTCGAGCAGGTAGCGAGGCGTGGCGCCAGCGAACGAGTAGATGGTCTGGTGCGGGTCACCGACGACGCAGAGGCTGTCGCGCTCGCCGAGCCAGGCCTCGAGCACACGTTGCTGCAACGCGTTGACGTCCTGGTACTCGTCGACGACGAGGTGGCGGTACCGGGCACGGACCTCGGTGGCGACGAACCCGTGCTCCTCGATCATCGCCGCGGTGAGCAGCAGCAGATCCTCCATGTCAACGACGCCGGCCTCCCGCTTGACCTCCTCGTACGCGGCGTAAAGCCGGGCGATGACCTCCGCCGGCATGGCGGTCTCCCGGCCGCTGGCCGCCGCCATCCGGGCGTAGTCGCCGGGCGCGACGAGGCTGGCCTTGGCCCACTCGACCTCGGCGGTCAGGTCCCGCAGTTCGGCGCGGTCCGTCCGCAGCCGCAGGCGCCCCGCGGCGCGCATCATGTTGGGGATCTTGCTGGATTCGGGGCGGGGCAGTGGCCCACCGGCCACCGCCGGCCAGAAGTGCTGCAACTGCCGCAACGCCGCCGAATGAAAAGTGCGCGCCTGCACCCCGGGCACACCCATGGCCCGCAACCGGCCGCGCAGCTCCCCCGCCGCCCTGGTCGTGAAGCTCACGGCGAGGATCTGGCCGGAGCCAACCCCCCGGTCCACGACCATGTGGGCGATTCTGTGGGTGATGGTGCGCGTCTTGCCCGTACCGGCACCGGCGAGGATGCAGACCGGCCCGAGGGGGGCATCGGCCGCGGCCCGCTGCTCAGGATCGAGCTCGGCCAGCAGATCCCCGGCCGCGGGCGAGGCAGCGGCCCGCGCGGCGGGGGCAGGCGATCCGGACATCCCTCGACACGGTAGTCCCCGCGCTCATCGGGAAGCGCCGCAGGCGCGACACTGTTGAACCAACCGTTGCGTCCCAGTGGCTTGGAGGCCCATTCGTGCTCACGATCTACACGACTTCCTGGTGCGGGTACTGCGTTCGACTGAAGCGCCAACTCGACCAGGCCGGGCTGGAGTACACCACTGTTGATATCGAGAACGACCCGACAGCAGAGCAACTTGTCCGCGATGCCAACAACGGGAACGCGACCGTACCGACCGTGCTCTTTCCCGATGGCACTGTGATGACGAACCCGAGCGTCCGCCAGGTCACCGAGAAGGTCACTTCTGCCGCATAACGGATACGTAGAGCAACAACATCCCGGGAGTTCTTACCTTCCCACCGCACACGCGGCCGGCTCGTGGGACGGTGTCCGTCACTGCCCGTGAAGTTTGTGGGAGAGTTCGGCTTGTGTCGTCAGTACCTTCAGAACAGGCGTGGAGCACCGTCGATGCCGCGCTGCGGGCCGCCCGTGCCCTGAACCGGATGGAGACAGCCTGTTTCGTCGTGGTATCTGCGACGACGACGAGCTATCTCCGCGTGACCGGAGCCTTCGCCGATCTCGGCGAGGGAACCCACTATCCCCGGGCGGACAGCATCATCGCCCGGATGCTCGACGGTGCGCCCACGGCGGCGGCCGGGGTCGGCCCGGGACATCCCGCGGCCGACACGGCCGAACATCGCCTGCTGGGGGTGCGCAGCTATCTCGCGATGCCGGTGATCCCTCCGGATGGTCGACTGCTCGGTTTTCTCGTCGGCCTGGACCGCGACGAGGTGGCCGTGTCCGCCGACATCCTGGCCCTGGTCCGGGCAATCGCCGACGCCCTGGCGGCCACGGGTGACATCCCCGCGCCGTCCCCGCCGGCGGTCTCGCTCAATGGACCGCGCCCCGGGGACCATCGGGAGGCGGCTGTCGACCCCGGCAACGGCGGCAACGGCGGCCATACTTCGGTCGAACCGCCGGGCAACGGGTCCGCCGCAAGCGGGGACGCGACGCGCGACGGTGACGGATCCGGGTCACCGGGCGGGGAAGCCGCGCAGGAGGCTGCCACGGCATCCCCGCCACCGTCCTCCGGCGTGCCCAGCGCGCCGGAGGGTGCCACGCCGGGGCCCGAGGACAGACCGGAGCCGGCCCCCGCCACCTCGGCCGCTTCAGCCATCCCGGCCGCCCCACGGCCGCCCGGCCGGGTGCCGTCGCCGCAGACCGTTGCGCGGGTGGGCCGCCCCGGGCCGCCCGGCCGGGCCGGGCCGCCGCGTCCTACTCCGCCGCCCGTTGTTCCCGGCGGCGGCACCGGACCCGTGGGGACCGGCGGCGCCAGGCCGGCTCCCGCCGTCCCCCGACGTTCCACCGCGGACATGCGGCTGCGGCGGACGCCCGCCGGCTGGGTCGTGGAGGGTCCAGGGCCGGAGGTGCGCCCGGTCGGCGATCTCATCTCCGCGATGGTTCTCGCCGACCTGTTGGCCGAGGACCTCGCCCCACCCGGTCGCCCGCGCCGGGCGGAGCGTGATCTCGGCGAGATCGAGCAGCTACGGCTGTCCGTCGTCCAGCTCGAGCACGCCCTGGCGTCCCGGGTGATCGTCGAGCAGGCCATCGGCGTGCTGGCGGAACGCAATCAGATCCGGCCGCGGGAGGCGTTCGAGCGGTTGCGGCGGACCGCACGAGGCATGGGCCGCCGAGTCCATGACCTGGCCCGGCAGGTCGTGGACTCGGTCGGGGACCCGCGAGCGGTGCTCCCAGGGGAGCTCGGTGGCCGGGGCGGTCCCGCTGGCGCCGGTCCCGCCGGCAGTGGCAGTCCCGCCGGCAGTAGCGGTCCCGCCGGCGCGACGCCGGAGTCGGGCGGCGCGCCCCGCCCGACGCCACCGCGGTCCACCTCCGGCCGGCACTGACCGGCCGGTAGACCTGGTAGATCCGACAGATCCGGCGGGCGCCGGTCGACACCCGGCTGCGGCGCCCGCCGGGCGAACGCGCGGCGCTGCCCGAAGGCTGACGTGCCTCGCGCTCGACCCGGCAGGCGGCGTCAGGAGTCGATCAGTCCGAGCGCCCCCACGGCCTTGGTGATCTTGGATTTGTCGCCGACGAGCACCGTGACCAGCCCGGTGGGTGCCAGCAGGTCGGCCGCGACGGCCTGGACGTCGGCGGCCGTCACCTCGGCCAGCGCACGCGGGTGGTCGCGCAGGTACTCCACGCCCATGCCCACGCCGGCAAGCGCCGACAGCGTCGAGGCGAGCCCCGCGGCGGTGGCGCTGCCGATGGCGAGCGTGCCGACCGCGTACTGGCGGGCCGCATCGAGCTCGTCCTGCGTCGGCGGCAGGACCGCCAGCCGACCGAGCTCGTAGAGGATCTCCAGCAGAGCCGGGCCGGTCACCTCGGTGGCGACGTCCGCGGCCACGGTGAAACGCGATCCGACCTGGTAGTGGTCGATCGAGCTGCGAGGCGAGTACGTGTAGCCCTTGTCCTCGCGGATGTTGTTGACCAGCCGGGAGCTGAAGTACCCCCCGAAGATCGTGCTGGCCAACCGCTGCGCCGGGTAGCCGGGGGTGGATCGGTCCAGCGCCGCCCCGCCGAGGCGGATGTTCGTCTGCACTGCGCCGGGGCGGTCCACGATGACAATCGGGCCGGTACGCAGTTCGGGCAGCGGTGGCGCGCCCGCCGCGGGCCGTCCCGACCAGTCGCCGAGCGCCGCGGAGACCGCGTTCAGTGCCCGCTCGGGCGACACGTCGCCGACGAGGGTGAGGATGGCCCCGGCCGGCGAGACCCGCTCGGCGTGCAGGGCACGCACGTCCGCCGGGCCGACCTGCCCGACCACGATCGGGTCGGGGATGCCGATGGCGTAGGGGTGGTCGCCGAACAGCCGTCCGAGCAGGGCCTCGCGGGCGATCACCGCGGGCTGGCTACGGGCGACCGCGGTGTCCTCGACGATCCGCTCGCGCTCGCCGGCAACCTCGTCGTCAGGATAGGTGGCGCCGAGCAGCACGTCCGCCATGATCTCCAGCAGCGGCTCGAGGTTCACCGCGAGCGCGGAGCCGACGACGGCGAGCCGGTCGCTGTCGACCCCCGTGGACAGCGAGCCGCCGAGCCGCTGGACCTCGGTGGCAAGCCCCACCCGGTCGAGCCGCCTCGACCCGGTGAACAGGGTATCCGCCAGCACCTCGGCGCGGGCCTGATGCACGGGCCCGAGCCCGGCGAACGGGATACGCAGGCGCACCTCGACGATCGGCACCCTGCCGCGCTCCACCACCAGCACCCGCAGGCCATTGCCGAGGGTGCGGTCGGTGACGGCTGGCAGCGCCGCCGGCTCGGTCGGCCGGACGGCGGGGATCACCCCGGCCGGTGCGGCCGGGGTGGCCGGGGTGG
>NZ_JAMPTM010000173.1 GCF_025403375.1 Frankia gtarii | reverse complement strand
GGTCCGGGGAACCCCCTGGGCCGCCCCGCCGGCCATGATGACCTCCACCCAGGCGTGTGACGGGCCGTCCCCGACGAGATGTCCGGACACGTAACGGGCGGGCAGCCCCGCCGCGCGGCACAGGGCGAGCATGACGTGCGCCTGATCCTGGCAGACCCCCGAGCCGCCGGCGAGAGCCTGGGCCGCGGTGGTCGCCACCTCCGTGCTGCCCGGGACATACCGAATCCGGCTGTGCACCCAGCCGCAGAACCGGCGCGCCGTCGCCACAGGATCATCGGTGGCCAGGGCGCGGGCCGCGGCGGTGAGCGCCGCGTCCGGCGCGGTCAGCGGGGTGGGGTCGAGCAGCCGCCGGCCGGCCAGCGCCGTGGCCCGCAGCCACGGCCGGGCACCCCCCGCGATCCGGTCGATCGTCACGGTCACGTCGAAGTCCAGCCGGGGTGGTACCTGGTCGAGGCGCACGACCGCGGTACGCGTCCCGTCTGCGCCGCGCAGCCAGGTCGTGCGGGCGGCATCGGCGGAGACCGTCAGCCGGTCGTCGCGGACGACCTGGTCGCCGTGCCGGCTGGGCGGGACCACGACGAGCCGGTGGACCAGATCGGTGGCGTCGCCGTCGTACGTGTACCGGAAACGCTGCGCGACCCGATAGGTCACCCGCGTCCCGGCCGGCAGGTCGGTCAGGCTGATGGCGGCCGGCTCAGGACCACGATCGGTGGACGGGCCGGCCCCGGCCGCCGTCGAAGGTGGCGGCAGCGTCGCCGACCCGCTGGGGTCGAGCGAGTCCGACATCTTCACCGGCGGCCTCTCCACCGCGGCCCGCCAAGCGCTGTGATATCAGACACGCTGTGCGCGCTTGACCGGAGAATGGCCGCAACGACCAGCTCCGCCGAGAAGGACCTCCGGACGGCCGATGTTTCCATCACACTGCTGATCGTCGCCTTCGACTGTTTCCGTACGGTTAACTACCGCCCCCGGGACTCGGCGGGTGGCAACCGTCCGGCTACCGAACCATTACAACGGGCACGGATCACATCTTTGGCTCGCCACGACGCCGCCGATCCGTCATCGGATGGCCAAATCCGGACATCGTCCCGCGCTGCCGAGTTCACCGCCGGCTGGCACCATCTACAGGCATGAGCGAGCTGGTGGCGACCCGTACCGAACGGCCTCAGCGCAAGGCCCGCAGTGGCCTGCTCGAACCCCTGGAGGCGCCCCGTGTGCCGGCGCCGTCCGATCTGCCGGCCGATCGGTTCATCAACCGCGAGACGTCCTGGCTCGACTTCAATGCTCGGGTACTGGCGCTCGCGGAGGACGTCGCCACGCCGTTGCTGGAACGGGCCAAGTTCCTGGCAATCTTCGCCAGCAACCTCGACGAGTTCTACATGGTCCGGGTCGCCGGCCTGATGCGGCGCGAGGCCACCGGCCTCGCGGTCCGCTCGGCGGACGGCCTGAGCGCCCGGGAACAGCTCGATCTCGTCAGTCGGGCCGCCGCCCAGCTGACGGAGCGGCACTCTCGGTGCTTCACCGCCGAGGTGGTGCCGTCCCTGGCGCACGCCGGGATCAGCATCCGATCCTGGTCCCAGCTCAGTGAGACCCAGCAGGAACAGCTACACCGCTACTTCCACCAGCAGATCTTCCCGGTGCTCACGCCACTCGCGGTCGACCCGGCGCACCCGTTCCCCTACATCAGCGGCCTCTCACTCAACCTTGCCGTGCATGTCCGCGATCCAGGTGGGCAGGCCGACCGCTTTGCCCGCGTGAAGGTGCCGCAGAACGTCCCGCGGCTGGTCCCCGTCGAGGTGGATCCGTCCGTCGACGTTCCCGCGGCCGGGCCGGCGCTGTCGGAGAGCGCCTGCTTCGTGCCCCTCGAAGAGGTGATCGCCGCGCACCTCGACCAGCTCTTCCCCGGCATGGAAGTGATCAACTCCCACCGGTTCCGGGTCACCCGCAACGCCGACCTCGAGGTCGAGGAGGATGAGGCGGAGGATCTGCTGCAGGCCCTCGAACGAGAACTGGCCCGCCGACGCTTCGGTCCCGCCGTCCGGCTGGAGGTCGACGAGGACATCGACTCCGACCTGCTCGCCCTGCTCGTACGCGAGCTCGAGGTCACCGAGCGGGAGGTGCACCGGGTCGCCGGAATGCTCGACCTGTCGGCCCTGTGGGCCCTGTACGACCTCGACCGGCCGGAGCTGAAGGACGCACCGCGGGTTCCGATCACCCATCCCCGGCTCCTCACCGCGGAGGGGGAGACACCCGACTTTTTCAGCGTGCTGCGTGAGGGTGACGTCCTCGTCCACCATCCGTACGACTCGTTCACGACGTCCGTGCAGCGGTTCATCGAGCAGGCCGCCGCCGATCCGCAGGTTCTCGCCATCAAGCAGACGCTCTACCGCACGTCCGGCGACTCCCCGATCGTGGACGCTCTCGTCTCGGCGGCCGAGGCGGGCAAGCAGGTAGTCGTGCTGGTCGAGATCAAGGCGCGGTTCGACGAGAGCGCCAACATCCGCTGGGCGCGCGAGCTGGAGCGCGCCGGTTGCCACGTCGTCTACGGCCTGATCGGGTTGAAGACCCACTGCAAGACCTGCCTCGTCGTGCGCCAGGAGCGCGGCGGGCTGCGCCGGTACTGCCATGTGGGCACCGGAAACTACAACCCCAAGACCGCACGGCTCTACGAGGACCTCGGCCTGCTCACCGCCGATCCGGAGGTGGGCGCCGACCTCACCGACCTGTTCAACGTGCTCACCGGGTACAGCCGGCAGACCGAGTACCGCTCGCTGCTGGTCGCCCCGCAGCACATGCGCGACGGGATCCTTCAGCGCATCTCCGCGGAGGCGCGGGCCGCCCAGGAGGGTCGTCCCTGCGGCATCCGCCTCAAGGTCAACAGTCTGGTCGACGAGCAGGTGATCGACGCGCTCTACCGCGCATCGATGGCGGGCGTTCCCGTGCACTGCCTGGTACGGGGCATCTGCGCCCTGCGCCCCGGCGTGCCGGGCCTGTCGGAGACGGTGCACGTCCGGTCGATCCTCGGCCGTTTCCTCGAGCACAGCCGGATCCTGGAGTTCGCGTCCGCGGACGAGTTCTGGATCGGCAGCGCCGACATGATGCATCGCAACCTGGACCGGCGGATCGAGGCACTCGTCCGGGTGCCGCATCCGGAGCGCCGCGACACCGTACGCCACATCCTGGATCACGCGTTCTCCGACGAAGTGTCCGGATGGGTGTTGCAGTCCGACGGTCGGTGGGAACGGCGGATCACCGGAGCGGACGACGTCCGACTGTCGGACTACCAACACGATCTCATGGCCGAGGCCATGCGGCGCGGGCACCGGTGAGCCCGGCGCCCGCACCGCGGATCAGTCGCCGCTCGCCGAGACGCTCGACTTGAACTCGGAGCCGGGCCGGAACTTCGGCACCACCGAGGCTGCGACGTGCACGGGCTCGCCTGTAGCCGGGTTGCGCCCGGTGCGGGCGGCCCGCTCGACCCGCTCGAACACGCCGAAGCCGGTGATGGTCACCTTCTCGCCGCCGGCGACGGCCTCCTGAATTGCGTCGAACACGGCGTCGACGGCTTTGGTGGCATTCGACCGTCCGCCCTCGATCTGCTGGGCGATGCGGTCAACCAACTGGGACTTGTTCACAACAACCTCCGGACGCCCCCCGCAGGCGCGGGGTGGGGAGCAGATCGGGCATCACACTGCGCTGCACCGTAGGCATCTCCACTGTCGAGGGCAATTCCCGCGACCGTGTCGCGTCACACAAACCCGCACGTCAACGGGTTCGGCCCAGTGGGCGACGGGATGCGTGCTGTACCACCGGCGCGAACCATCCGGTAGATTCATCACGTTGAGTAGCGAGAGACGCCCGTTTTTTTGGGCTCAATGTCACGCTTTGGTAGCCGGCCGCCTCCGTCACCACACGCCCAGCTCTGCTACGTAATCAAGCAAACGCCACAGGCGATGATCGACCGGGTGTAGCCGCTTGGTCATCGACCGATCACTCAACCCGACCCGCCCCCCGTTGACCCTGATGTGATGTTCATCACATCAGGGTCAAGACCCGGTCGGCAGGGCCACATCGACTGCGCCGCAGCCCTCTGCCGGCCTGGACGCCGATCGCGTCCGGGGCGGTCGCCGGTGGCGCGACCGCCCGCCAAGCCGGACTAGGCCACCGAGGGCAGCCAGGCCGCTCGGGTCGCCTCGAACACGGTGATCAGCTCCTCGTTTCGCAGGGTCAGACCGACATCGTCGAGGCCCTCCAACAGCCGCCAGCGAGTGAAGTCGTCGAGTTCGAACGAGGCGACCAGCCCGGCTCCCCGCACCTCGCGGGCGACCAGGTCGACGGTGATCTCGACGGTCGGATCCTGCTCCGCGGCGGCCTGCAGGGTCTCGACCGTCTCCGCCGGCAGCTCTACCGGCAGCAGCCCGTTGCCGAGCGCGTTGCCCCGGAAGATGTCGGCGAACCGGGGCGAGATCACCGCCCGGAAGCCATAGTCCTGCAACGCCCACACGGCGTGCTCGCGCGACGAGCCGGTGCCGAAGTCGGGGCCCGCGACCAGAATCGACGCACCGTCGTAGGCCGGGTTGTTGAGCACGAAGCCCTCGCCGGCCCGCCATTCGGAGAACAGGCCGGCGCCGAACCCGGTGCGCTCGATGCGCTTGAGCCACTCGCTCGGAATGATCTGGTCGGTGTCGACGTCGCTGCGCCGCAGCGGCACGGCCCGACCGGTGTGAATCGTGAACGCCTCCATCGCGGAAACGCTCCCCTCTGAACGAAGTCGTGATCAGTCGTGATCAGGATGGCGGTCACGGCCGCGCAGCCCCCGGCGAGTCGACGGCAGCGGCGACCGCACAGGCGCGGCCTACAGCTGCGCCGGGGCGGTGAGCCGGCCGGTGACCGCGGTGGCCGCGGCGACCGCCGGAGAGACAAGGTGGGTCCGCCCGCCCGGTCCCTGGCGCCCCTCGAAGTTCCGGTTCGACGTGGAGGCGCTGCGCTCCCCCGGGCTCAGTGTGTCCGGGTTCATCCCGAGGCACATCGAGCAGCCGGCGCTACGCCACTGCGCTCCGGCGGCCCGGAAGATCTCGTCCAGACCCTCCGCCTCGGCCTCCGCCTTGACCTGCATCGACCCGGGGACGACCAGGGCCCGGACGCCGGCGGCCACCTGCCGGCCCCGCAGCACGTCGGCCGCGGCGCGCAGGTCGCTGAGCCGGCCGTTGGTGCAGGAGCCGATGAACACCGTGTCGACGGCGACCTCGGACAGCGGCGTGCCCGCGGTGAGACCCATGTAGGTCAGCGCGCGCTCGACGGAGGCCCGCGCGGCCGGGTCGGCGTAGTCGGCGGGCTCGGGGATGCGCGAGCCGAGCGGCGCCGCCTGGCCCGGGTTGGTCCCCCAGGTCACGTACGGGGAGAGGCTCGCGGCATCGATGACGACCTCCCGGTCGTATTCGGCGTCGTCGTCCGAGGCCAGCGTCCGCCAGTAGGCCACGGCCTCGTCCCAGGCCGGCCCGGTGGCGGCGTGCGCCCGGCCGGCGAGGTAGTCGAACGTGGTGTCGTCGGGAGCGATCATTCCAGCGCGGGCCCCGGCCTCGATGGACATGTTGCAGACGGTCATCCGACCCTCCATCGACAGGCCCCGGACTGCCGCGCCGCGATACTCGATGACGTGCCCGGCACCGCCACCGGTGCCGATCCGGGCGATGATCGCCAGGATGAGGTCCTTCGCGGTGACGCCGGCCGGCAGGTCGCCCTCGACCGTGACCGCCATCGTCTTCGGGCGGCCCTGCGGCAGTGTCTGGGTCGCGAGTACGTGCTCGACCTGGCTGGTGCCGATGCCGAACGCCAGCGCCCCGAACGCGCCATGGGTGGAGGTGTGGCTGTCACCGCACACGATCGTCATGCCCGGCTGGGACAGCCCGAGCTGCGGGCCCACGACGTGAACGATGCCCTGCCCGGGATCGTTCATCGGATACAGCCGCACCCCGAACTCGGCGCAGTTCTTACGCAGCGCCTCGACCTGCGCGGCGGAGATCGGATCCGCGATCGGTGCCAGGGTGTTCGTGGTCGGCACGTTGTGGTCCTCGGTGGCGACGGTCAGGTCGGGGCGACGCACCGGCCGACCGGCCAGCCGCAGCGCCTCGAACGCCTGCGGCGAGGTGACCTCGTGCACGAGGTGCAGATCGATGTACAGCAGATCCGGTTCACCGTCGGCGCGCCGCACCACATGGGCGTCCCAGACCTTCTCCGCGAGTGTGCGCCCCATGGCCACTTCCCTCCCTGCGGCGGGCGAGCTGCCCGCGCGGTCGTCTGACCGTTCCTGCGATCCGGGATGTGCCGCAAGTCGGTATCGCGCCAATTTCCGATCTTGCCATCTTACAATATGGGATGGCAGTATCATTCTATGGAACATCTTAGCGGAGTCGGGGTTCTGGACAAAGCCGCACTCGTCCTGGCCGCCGTGGAACAGGGCCCGGCTTCCCTCGCCGACCTGGTGGCCCGGACCAAGCTCACCCGGGCAACCGCGCACCGCCTCGCCAGCGCGCTCGAGGTTCACCGCCTCGTCGGACGCGACGACTCCGGCCGGTTCGTCGCCGGTCCGCGGCTGGCGGCCGGGGTGACCATCCCACTGCCCTGGGACGTACTCGACCGGGCCGACCGGGTCCTGACCGACCTGCGTGACGTCACCGGTGAGAGCACCCAGCTCTACGTCAGGCGCGGGGTTTTGCGACTGTGCGTAGCAGCCTCCGAGCGGGCGAGGGGCCTGCGGGACACGGTCCCGGTCGGCGCGGCGCTGCCGATGACGGCAGGATCCGGGGCGCAGGTCCTGCTCGCGTTCGCGGATCACCCCGAGCCCGACCTGCTCGCCGCCGCACCGTTCGACGACGAGACGCTCGCCCTGGTGCGCAAGCAGGGCTGGGCCGAGAGCGTCGGCGAGCGGGAGACCGGCCTTGCATCGGTGTCCGCCCCCGTCCGCGGCGACTCCGGGACGGTGATCGCGGCGGTGTCGCTGTCCGGCCCGCTGGAACGGCTGACCCGATCTCCGGGACGCCGGCACGGAACGGCCGTGCTCGCCGCGGCGGCGCGGCTGTCGACATCGGTCGACGACTGAAGGATCCACTCGCCGCCAACCCAGGGCCACCGGAGATCGGCCAGCTTGCCGACCAAGCCGGGTTTCACGGGCGGCCGACGGTGACCGCATGGACACGTTTTCCCCACTTGTCCTGGCTTTCTAGACATTGGGGATGCCCCGATCGGGCCCCACAACTAAACGGAACGCGGACTACACCTGCTGGGCTCAATGAGGCGTCCCCGCGGCGCGGGTCTCCCCCGCCGCAGGGAGTGGCTTTCCGGCGTCGTAGCCTGTTCGAGTCGTCCGTCTCGGATGATCGGAGAAGCACGCCGGCTGACCCAATGGGGTCATTGCCATCCAGCGAGCAAGCGATATAGGTCGCCCGCGCACTGGGGGCGCCCGTCCGGAGGACTCTTCGGGTTCCGCGCGGCCGGGCGATCGTCGCCCGCGGCGGTGCCGCCGTAGGTTCGGCCGCCTCGTGCGGCGCCAAGGAGGGACAGGGCGCGGTGCGCAAACTGGGTTCGCGGTACGTGCTGCACGAGCTGCTCGGGCAGGGTACGACCGGCCAGGTCTGGAGAGGTGTCCGGGTCCAGGACGATGCCGCGGTGGCCATCAAGGTGCTGCGTCGCGAGCTCGCCGACGATCCGGAGATCGTCGACCGGTTTCTGCGGGAATGGGACCTGCTCGTCGATCTCGACAGCCCGGACCTGGTCGCGGTCCGCGACCTCGTCAACGAGCCGGGTGCACTGGCCATCGTGATGGATCTCGTCGAGGGCCCCGATCTGCGGGCGCATCTGCGGGAATTCGGCCCGCGGCCCGCCCAGGAGGCGGTCCGGCTCGCGATCGGCACCTTGTGGGCCCTCGACAGCGTGCACGCAGCCGGGATCGTTCACCGGGATGTCAAGCCCGAGAACATTCTCATCGACACTTCTACGCCCGACCGCCCGATCGTCCGACTCACCGACTTCGGCATCGCCCGCGTGATCAACACGCCGTCCCGAGTCAGCGCGACCGGGCCGATCGGTACCCCCCTCTACATGGCGCCCGAGCTCGGCACCGGTGCCCCCCCGACCCCGGCAGCCGACGTCTACTCGGCGGGGGTGGTGCTCTACGAGCTCCTCGCCGGATCGCCGCCGTTCGACTCGACGAATCCCGCGGATCTGCTGCGGGCGCATCGGGAGGACGACCCACAGCCGATCGCCGGAGTGCCGGCGCCGGTGTGGGACGTGCTCGCCGGCATGCTCGCCAAATCCCCAAGGCAGCGGCCGGCGAGCGCCGCCGACGCCGCCGACGACCTCAGCGACGCGCTCGAGGCAAGCCTGCGCGGTGTCGCGCCGATCCCGGGACATGTCCAGACCACCGACGAGTCCGCGCCGACCGGCGCCTACGACCGCCGGGTCAGCGAGCGGCCAGCAGCGCCGACCAGCATCCGGCCGGCAGCCCGGTCTGCTGCCGGCGTGGCGGGCGTCGGGGCGGCCGCGGGCGCCGGTAGCTGGAACGATCTCGAGCACACCCAGATCGCGGGCAGTCTGACCGCAGCCGCGACGAAGGTCAACGGCTGGGACGGCGGCGATCCCGAGCACACCCGCATCGCCCCGATGACCGCCGCCCAGAACGGCACCCGCGGCGGATGGGACAACGACGCGCCGACCGGGATGAGCCCCGCGGTACGCGTCCCCGCCCGCTCCGGCGGCCCGGTCGCCGACACGAACACGGTCATGTCGGCGATTCCGGCTGGCAAGCAGCCCGGCGCGGCCGGTGGTAGCGCCGGAGGCGGGTCGCGCGCGGCGCTCGACCGGCGTCGACGCAGCCGGATCGCAGCCGGTGCCGGACTAGTCGTCGCCCTCGTCGCCGGAGCCGGCGGCTGGGCTCTCGCCTCCGGCGGGAACGCCAACTCGGCGCTGTCCGCCGACCGCACCGTGGAAGCCTCAGCGGATCCGAGCACGGACAGCTCGGCCGCCGGCGTCCCGGATTCCGCTGCGCCCGGCGTGGCTGTCGGCGTCGATGCGAGCCCGGGTGCTCCCGGGGCATCCGCAGCCCGGCCCGGGGCAAAGAACTCCCCCTCTCCCGGCACGAGCCCGGCGCCCGGCGCCTCCGCCGCACCGACGACGCCGCCGACCGGCCCAACCGCTGGCAGCAGCCCGTCGCCGGCCGACGATGGCACGGCGACCGTCCCCAACACCGAGGGGTCGCCGTTGAACACGGCGAAGAACACACTGCGGTCGGCCGGTTTCACCAACACCAGCGAGTCGTACGACTGCTTCGACAACGGCGCCGTTGACGCGGTCGTGAAACAGTCCCCGAAGAACGGCAAGATCGCGAAGACGACGGCGATCAGCCTGCAGGTCCAGGGCAACGACTGCCGCGAGGTCCCCAACGTCACCGGACTGACGGAATCAGCCGCGAAGTCCAAGCTCAGCGGCGCTGGTTTCCCGTGGGTGAACGGTTCCTGCCCCGCGGGCTACACCAGCAAGGTGCTGTCCTACACGCCCAACAGTGGACGGCATCCGAGCAACTCGACGACGGTCACGCTCAGCCTGAGCTGCAAGGCTCCCGCGCCCGCGCCCACTTCCGCGCCGAGCGCGGCCCCAGCCCCGACGGCGGCGCCGAGCGCGGCCCCGGCGAAGGCCTGACCGCACTCGGCCTGCCGGCGCTGCCGAGACGCCGGGAGCCAAGAGCCAAGCCATCGAACGCACTGGCTGGTGCCCCCAGGGACGCCAGCCAGTGCGTTCCTGTGCCTGGGCTCGTTCCCACACAGGCACCGCGGGCTACGCCGCCACGTGGGTCAGTGGGTCAGTGGGTCTACAACCCGCGCCCGGGGGACCGGCCTGATCTGGTCGGCTGGAACTGATCGCGCAGCGCACATCAGGGCCGGGGTTTTCGCCGGGCGAACCTTCAGCCGGACGGCAGGCTCAGCCGAGCTTGTCCATGGGCAGCGATCGGATGTCGTTGCGGGCCAGCGGACCGCCGGCGAGCCGCGGCATACGCGGCTCCTCGTCGTCCGTTCGGATACTGCGGGGCAGCGGCATGGGCACCGGCAGCGCTGCCTCCGGCTCCGGCGCAAGGGCCGCGTGGGCGGTGGCCGCCCACAGGTCGACCTCGACGATGATCTCGCCGTTCTCCGACGACATCCGTAGCCGTCCACCATGCACCTCGACGAGCCGCCGGACGACATAGAGACCCATGCCCGCGCCATCCGTCGGCCGGGTGGCGGTGCCATCTCGCTGTGTGAAGGGCTCGAACAGCTGGCGGATCGTGCCGGGATCGAGGTCGGGCCCGGGGTTGCGGACGCGGAGCACGACCTCGTCGCCGACCCGGCCCGCGATCAGCCGCACGGGCGCGCCCGGCCAGGAGTGCACCAGGGCGTTGTCGACCAGGTTCGCGACCACCTGGATGAGGGCCTGCCGCGCCATCCGCACGGGCAGTTCGGGCGGCAGATCCACCGTGATGCTGCTGGGCGAACTCGTGTACGACAGGTTGGCGATCACGTGCCGGACGACCTCGGGCAGGTCGGTGATGGTCGTCTCGTCCGTGCCGGTGGCCGTGGCGGCCGTCAGCATGTTCTCCAGCAGCCGGGAGAGCCGGTCGGAGTAGTTGACCGCAGCGTCGAGCAGATCGTCGAGCTGGGCGTCGGAGAGCCGGCTGCGGCGCCGCTTGATGGTGAGCAAGTTGCCTCGGATTCCGGTCAGCGGCGTGCGGAACTCGTGCGAAACGGTGGCGACGAGGTCGCTGCGGATGCGGTCGGTCTCCTCCAGCCGGGCCATCAGGCTCTGCTGACCCTCGTACAGCTGCTGGCGGTAATCCTCCACCCGTCGGCGGGACTGCTCGTTGTAGTGCCAGAAGACCATCTGCGCGCAGGCGAGCGCGAAGATGAACCCCGCGTGCAGACCGGCCAGCAGCCAGGCGTTGTCCAGCACCGCGCCGACGCTGACGATGTCTCCCATCGCCAGGTTCGCGACGAACACGAACGCGATGGCCAGCAGGTAGACCGTCCACTCCTCATACAGCGCGATCAACGCCACGACCACGAAGAAGTGGAAGTACATCGGGGTAAGGCCGTCGGACAGGTGCACGAGCACGACCGAGCAGCACAGCAGGCCGAGGCTCGCGGCCAGGGCGCGGACCCGGCGCAGGCCGGGCACGACCGCGGCGGCGAACAGCAGGGCAGGCGGGCTCGCCGCCAGGAACCCGTGCGCGAGGCTCAGGTCCTGCCAGATCGCGTAGCCGACGATGATCGGCAGGTGCATCGCGAGCACCAGGCACATGAGGGTGTGCCGGGCCGTCCAGTCCTCGATCGGCAGACCACGGCCCTGTGGGAGCAGCGCGGTGAGGCGACTGGCCATTCCCGGCGCCGATCCACCGCCCTCCGCCTCCGGCGCCACAGCTGAACGGAGCCGTCCGGCGCGGCGCGCGGCGCGTCCCGCGTGGGCGCTGCCGTGCCGGCGCCGGGCCCGTTCGGGCGTCGATGGACTGACGGTGGACATCCGAGCAAGTTTCTACCGTTCCAGCCTGGGAGCACCATGGTTGTCAAGGGTGGTGTCGCATGGCGACAGTGCCCAGGTTTGACTAGGCCATCCGCACCACTCGGCACCGGGCTCAACGGAGCATGGCGCGAACCTTGGTTGCGCCACCAGGCTGTGGTCCGCGAGGTGGCCCCAGGACGGCCGCCCATGGAGGAGGACACCGTGCTCCCAGTGGCCCTGACAGCCTCGACCGCGTCCGCGATCGTTCCGTCGACCGCGGGACGGTGCGGGCCGTCGACGGCCGGCGCCACCGCCGAGCCCACTGTCCTGACCCACCCGGCCCGTCCGCAGCTGCGGCTGGTCGCGATGGCACAGGATGCCGTGGGCGGCCCCGAGGCCGAGGTGCACGGCTGGGGCGGTCCCGCCTCCTGCGGCTGCCGGGAGTGCACGATGGCCCGGCACCCGGCCGCCATGCCGCGCCTCACCGTGGTGCGGTAGGCCGCGCCTGGTCCCTGACATGACGATGGCCCCCGGATCGAAATCCGGGGGCCATCGTGAGTCTTGGATCATGGGCATATCTCTGATCCTCTACGAAGAATGAAGATAAACCCGCTGTAGCCCCGACCGGATTCGAACCGGCGCTACCGCCTTGAGAGGGCGGCGTCCTGGGCCACTAGACGACGGGGCCAAGACTTTACTTATTTTCACTGAGGTGCACGTCGTAGTCTACACGATACTGAACCAGTGCGACGATGGAGTGCAACTCCACCTTGTGGTGCAGCTGGGGTACCAGGACTCGAACCTAGACTAACGGAGCCAGAATCCGTTGGGCTGCCAATTACCCCATACCCCATGGGGCCCTGCGCGGGCGTTGCCTACTGTACCTCATCGCGTCAGCGTGTCTACGCTCCGGGGAGGCGATGCACACGCGTCATCTCGCGATGCCGCACTGGTCCCGCGCTCCAGCCCCCCAAACCCAACCACACCGCCCAGCCCTGTCGTGCGACCACCCCGTCGACGCGACCGCCCCGTCCGTGCCGCTCCCGCGCGCGGCGCCGGATGGGGGCGCCGCGCGCGAAGAGCGACAGAGCAGCGGCGAAGAACCTACCCCGCGCCTCCGCGGGGACGGGGTGGGCTGGCCGGCCGGTTGGTCAGTGGGCCAACGGCGCACCGTCCCCTGGGCTCAGCGGGCCGTCACGGGGTTGGTCAGCGTGCCGATGCCCTCCACGGTCACCGCCACGGTCTGCCCCGGTCGCATCGGCCCCACGCCCGCCGGTGTGCCCGTCAGCAGCACGTCACCGGGCAGCAGAGTCATGGCGGCGGACATGTAGGCGATGAGGGTCGGTACGTCACGCAGCAGCAGCTTCGTGCGCGAGTTCTGGCGGAGCTCACCGTCCAGGGTGGTGCGGATCGGGAGGTCCGTGGGATCGAGCTCGGTCTCGATCCAGGGACCGATCGGGCAGAACGAGTCGTGCCCCTTGGCCCGCGTCCACTGACCGTCGGTCTGCTGCTGGTCCCGAGCCGTCACATCGTTGGCGCAGGTGTAGCCGAGTACCACGTCGAAGGCCCGCTCCACGGGTACGTCACGGCACAGCCGACCGATGACAACCGCCAACTCCCCCTCGAAGTCGACCCGGTCGCTGTCCGACGGAAGCATGATCGGATCACCCGGGCCGGCGATGCTCGTCGACGGCTTGAGGAACAGGATCGGGCGTTCCGGCGGGGTGTCACCGCCCATCTCTCGGACATGGTCGGCATAGTTCTTGCCGACACAGAGCACCTTGCTGGGCAGGACCGGAGCGAGCAGCCGGACGTCGCCGAGCGGACGTCGGGCGCCGGTGAAGGAGAAGGGGCCGAAGGGATGCGGGGCGATGACCGAGATCACGGCGGTGCCGTCCTCGATCGACCCTTCGACGACCCCGAATCCGGGCTCAGAACCATCGGTGAACCTCGCGATACGCACGCCCTGACCGTATCCAGCCCGACCACCGGAACCCGCCAGCTGTCCCCCGGGCATACCGCGACGCAGCGGTCGAATGTGATCGGGTTCGCCAGAACGCCGGGGTGTGCCAGAGAATCAGCCCAGATTCCGTGACAGGTCCAGACTCCGGGCGGCACCCGTCGCGGCCTGTGCTTCGCCCCGTCGGCGTCCTGCGTCGGCGGCGGTGCGGCCGGCTTCGCCGTGTCACATCCGGGTTGAAAGGGGAATAGTGAGCGAGATCGATACGACCCCCGTCTACGACGTCGGGGCACCCGAGCCGAAGCCGATCGACGAGGAGCTGAGCGTCAAGCTGGGTCACCTCGCCGAGGACGCGATCCTGCGCGGCAAGCCCAACGGCGACGAGCGGTGCGACAACTGCCTCTACTACCTCGACACCGACAAGGACGTCACCTACTGCTGGCACCCGAAGCTACGCATCCTCGTCGGCGGGGACTGGTGGTGCCAGTGGTGGGAGGAGATTCCGCAGGACTGACCGGGCCGTCCGACGACGCTGCCGGCAGGCCGACCGAACACGGGCCGGCGACGCAGCCGCATCGTCTGGGCGCAGGCACGACACCCCCTGAGCTGGCCACTGCGGGCCTGCCAGGGGGTGTCAGGCCCCCCGGGCGCGGGGGGCCTGACA
>NZ_JAMPTM010000172.1 GCF_025403375.1 Frankia gtarii | reverse complement strand
CCCGGAGCCCCTTCTGCACCGAGCCCCGGACCGGGTGGACCCGGCCCTGCCGACGCTCCGTCAGGACCCAACCTCGGTGGCGCACCCCCGCCTTGGACAGGCGACAGCGAACTGACCTACCGCCTGACTCCACCCGGCTCGACGTCCCCGGGACGCCCCGGCGGCCGCCCTGCCACCGGCCCCGGCCCCGGCAGGAACATGGGCCCCGGCGACGACGACCCGCCCACCGGCCCAGGCCTCGCATCGGGGGAATACAACCTCACCGGAGCAGGGGTGCCGGAATCGGCCGGCTTCGGCGCCTCACCCGCCGCTGGGACAATCCACGGATATCCGCCGCCGACTGCCGGTGGCGGATATCCGGTGCCGGACTACCGCCCTGCGTCGTTCGGCCCGCTCCCCCCGGGCCCGGGTACGAACGGGTTTCCCCCACCCACGGCACCCGGCCGCGACAACGCCTTTCCCCTGCCCGCTGTCCCCACCGCGCCCGCCTCGAACCCGGGACGTTCCTCGTCCCTGCCCGGGCTGCAGCCCGGGCTGCCACCGCAATCCGGAGATGGCTACGCACCGGCGACCGGCGAGCGGCGGGAGGGCGCCCACCAGCCCGCGGCCGGCCGGCACATGGTGCTGGTCGACCGACGCCTGTTGGCCGGGGGCGGCGGGCTGCTGCTGGTACTGGTGATCGTGTTCGGAGTCCTCGCCTTCACCGGTGGTAACGGCAGCGGTGACTCGATCGCCGCCGCGGTCCCGGCCCGCCCGGCGGAGGCCGGGACGGCATCCGCCGCACCAGGCACGGGGGGTGGGGCCGGCGGCAGTCCACCGGAGGTCCTGCGATCGCTGCTCAATCCCGCCGTCATGACCGGTTGCACCACTCCGGCACACAGCGACAGCGCCTACGCAGACGCCACCCTCATCTGCAAGACGCCCTCGGGCATGGAGGTCAGGGCGTTCCACTTCCCGAACCGTTCTGCGCTGGATCGGCAGATCGGCGCCCGGGAGACGTTCTACACCGACGAGGGCAACTGCGACGATGGGCAGCAAAGCTCGGAACAGTGGAACTCGCCGGCCGAGGCCAGCGGTGGCAGCCGTCTCTGCTACTTCTACGCGAATCGGTTCTACGAGTTCTGGACGTACGACAGCCGCCTGATCGCCTTCACCGCAGACGATCCGGCGGCGGCTCACATCAACGACTGGTGGCATTCGTTCGACCCGCTGCGCCGCTGAGTGATCTCGTTCGGGAGGGCGGACGGTATGCAGGATCCCGCTGGGAGCACACCGCCGGAGCCGGCAGACGGCCCAGCTGGACCGCTGGTTGAGCGCGACAATCATCGCGCCCCGGGCGCCGGCGGTGGCCGGCGGCGAGCCGGCATCGCCGGCGGCGCCGCTGCGCTCATCATCGGGGCGGGCGTTGCCGTCGGGCTGCTGGTAACCAGTGGTTCCGACCAGGAAACCACCACCCCGCCCGCCCCGAGCAGCACCGGTTCGCATGCCGACCGACCTGGCGGTGGCATGGCCCAGAGCCCGACGCCGAGCGCGACGCTCGATTCGGCTGACGCCCGGCTGCTGGCCTCGCTGCGGCCGTTCGCGGTCTCCGACTGCCGTGCTGCTCCCCGTGTCGATGACGGGGTGGTGGCGGCGCTGGCCTGCGCACCCGGGGTTGCCACCGAGGCACCGGCACCGGCGCGGCTGTCGATCATCCGGTACCGGGACGCGGCAGCGCTGCGGGGCGACGTCGATCGTCGGTCGGCGGCGATCATCGACGCCGGAGACTGCCGCCGGGGCCAGAGCAGCGTCGAGCGCTGGGCGCACAGCGCCCGCCGCCGCGGCACCTTCCTCTGCGTGGCCGGAGCGGGCCGATTCACGGTGTACTGGACCGTGGACGACGAGCTCCTCGGCTTCAGCACCGAAGATCCCGATGCGGGCCAGCTCCTGGCCTGGTGGCGCGAGTACGACCCGATCTGAGGATCCCTGCCGCGAGACCTTGCGGGCGAGGTGTGCCAGTGTCGAGCCCTGCGACAGGACGGTCTCAGTAGTCGGGGTAGCCCCTCGGCCGGTACGGCGCCGAGAGCTCGACGAGGGTCTCCTGGACCCGGTCGGCGTGCGGCATGCACGCCAGGACGACCCGACCGCGCTGCCCCGCCGTCTCGAGGATCAGATTTCCCGACCCCAGCGCACGGTCGACGGCGTTCTGCTGCACCGTCGCACCGACCAGCCAGGCGAGCGGAATGTCCCGGCCGGCCCGGGTGATCAGGCCCTCCCGAATCACGAACCGGTGGTTGGTGACGACGTAATGGGTCGTCAGCTGGCGAAGCCAGGGCAGCGCGCCCAGATAGCCGATCGCGCCGAGGGCGACGATCAGCACCAGGTACTGGACAGGCTTCTGCAGCACCCCACCGGGCGCGAAGAAGACGCCCAGCACCGCAAACACGAGAGCCACCACCGTCCAGAGCGCCGGAACGATCAGGCTGACCCAGTGCGGGTGTAGATGCAGGACAACCTCCTCGTCCTGAGTAAGGATGTCGTCGGGAAACGCCACGGTGACGATCGTCGCACCCGGCACCGACGGGCCACACCCGGGCCCTCACCCTCGTGACGGTCGCCGGGCACCGGTCACCGCAGGTGGACGACGTCGCCGGCGCTGTAGGCACGACCGGCCACCACCAACCGCCCCTCAGGATCGACGTCCGTCGCCCTCCCGGTGTCGACGGAGCCGTCCGGGAGCTCGACGCGAACCTCCCGGCCGATCGTCGCGCATACCTCCAGGTAGGCGGCGCGGGCCGTCTGCGGATCAGCTTCCCAGGCGGCGAGCGCGTGGATGAGCCCGTCGAGGATCCGCTCGAGTAGCTCGGTCCGGTCCAGCGCAGCCGGATGTGCACCGCTGAGCAGCAGGCTCGTGGACCGATCGGGCAACTCGTCGGGTTCCGCGTTCACGTTGAGTCCGAAGCCGATGACCACCGAGGGCGCGGACGACGGAACCGGAACGACCTCCACCAGGATCCCGGCAAGCTTCGCGCCCTCGATCAGGACGTCGTTGGGCCACTTGAGAACGGCGGGCACGCCGGCGACGGCCCGCAGCGTGGAAACCAGCGATGTCCCTACGACCAGCGGCAGCCAGCCGAGCCGTGAAACCACGATCCGCGGCCGGAAGAGCAGGGACACGGTCAGACCGGCGCCGGGTCGGGACAGCCAGGAACGGTCGAGACGCCCGCGCCCGGCGGTCTGCCGTTCGGCGACGAGGACCAGCCCACGGCCGTGGGCGGCGCCGTCGGGCCCTTCGCTCTCGCGCCACTGCCACGAGAGCCCGGCCGGGTGCGGATCGCTGGTCTCTCCCCTCGCGATCCGGGCCAGGGCCGCATTGGTCGAGTCGATCTCCGGGATCGTCGCCAGGTCCAGCCCGAGCGCCGCCGCGGCGGCCGTCAGCCGGGCGGCGTCGAGCGGACCTCGGTCACCGGGCGACATCGCTGGCCGGCCCCGGCCGATGCCGATGCCCGAGCCCGGCCGCACCGGCGGGGACGCCGTCGGCGGTGGTGACGGAACAGCTGCATCCCGCGCGGGCTCCGCGGGTGAAGAATCCGGCGTCGAGCTCACGGAGACAGCCTGCCAGAACACCCCGCGCAACTCGCGCGGACACTGTCCGGCAGCCGGGACACGCACCAGAGCGCCACCACGAGTAGCGATGCGGCTGGCGGCCCGACGACCGGTCCCCCGGGGCAGGCGGCCGGGCATACATGTGTGGGAGCTGTGACCTTCGATACGGACCGTCGCAAGGTAGCCGGAGATTCCAGCCAATCGATGAGATCAACTCCACAACAGTCGAGCACGTGAGCCCATAGGGGTCGTACGCTGCGGCCTATGGCTCTTCCCGCGTCCGCCGAGGATTCTGCTCCCGACCCGCACACCACCGCAGGGCGACTCGCTCAACTGCGGCGCGTGAACGAAGACGCGGTCCATGCCGGGTCTCAGCGGGCCGTAGACGCCCAGCACGCCAAGGGCAAGATGACCGCCCGCGAGCGGATCGAGGCATTCCTCGACGCGGGCTCGTTCGTCGAGACCGACGCGTTCGCCCGGCACCGGGCGCATGACTTCGGCGTCCAGGCCAACCGCCCGTACGGCGACGGTGTGGTGACAGGGTACGGCACCGTCGACGGCCGGCAGGTCTGTGTGTTCAGCCAGGACTTCACAGTCTTCGGTGGAAGCCTCGGAGAGGTCTTCGGCGAGAAGATCGTCAAGATCATGGATCTGGCGCTGAAGACCGGCTGTCCGGTCGTCGGCATCAACGACTCCGGCGGAGCTCGCATCCAGGAGGGCGTCGTCTCACTCGGCCTGTATGGCGAGATTTTCTACCGGAACGTCATGGCGTCCGGAGTCGTCCCGCAGCTTTCTCTGATCATGGGCCCGTGTGCTGGTGGCGCCGTGTACTCTCCGGCGATCACGGACTTCACCCTGATGGTCGACCAGACCAGCCATATGTTCATCACCGGCCCAGACGTCATCAAAGAGGTCACCGGTGAGGACGTCGGCATGGAGGAGCTGGGCGGCGCGGCCACCCACAACTCCCGCAGCGGAGTCGCGCACTTTCAGGCGGCCGACGAGGCGGAGTGCCTGGAGCTCGCCCGGGCGTTGCTGTCGTTCATGCCGTCGAACAATCTCGACGACGCCCCCAGCTACGACGCAGTGGACGATCCGGCCGCCGAGATCGACCCCGAGCTCGACACCTTCATCCCGGACTCCCCGAACACTCCGTACGACATGCATCAGATCATCGAGCGGCTGGTCGACGACGGCGACTTCCTCGAGGTCCACGCGCAGTTCGCCCAGAACCTGATCGTCGGTTTCGGCCGGGTGGACGGGCGGTCGGTCGGCGTCGTGGCCAACCAGCCGATGCAGTTCGCCGGCACCCTGGACATCGACGCCAGCGAAAAGGCCGCCCGCTTCGTCCGGACCTGCGACGCCTTCAACATCCCGGTGCTGACTCTGGTCGATGTGCCCGGCTTCCTGCCCGGCACCTCCCAGGAATGGAACGGGATCATCCGTCGAGGCGCCAAGCTGATCTACGCTTACGCGGAGGCGACCGTTCCCAAGGTCACCGTCATCATCCGGAAGGCGTACGGCGGCGCGTACGACGTGATGGGGTCGAAGCACCTGCGGGCCGACATCAACCTCGCCTGGCCGACCGCCGAGATCGCCGTCATGGGTGCCCGCGGGGCTGTGAACATCATCTACCGGCGTGACCTGGCCAAGGCCGAGTCCCCGGAAACCCGCCGGGCGGAGCTCATCCAGGACTACAATGATCATTTCGCGACTCCGTACATCGCGGCGGAACGTGGGTACCTCGACGCGGTGATCAACCCTTCCGAGACGCGCCGCGAGATCATACGGGCTCTGCGCCTGCTGCGCACCAAGCGTGAGTCCCTGCCACCGAAGAAGCACGGCAACATCCCGCTTTAGTTCGGCCCGGGTCCTCACCGGTGCCCATCGATCCGTTTCCCACGTGGTCACGCTGCCGGACGGGCGAGGGGCCGCCGAGGGATGCGGATGGAACACAGACGGCACGCTGCGGACGGCAGGCAGGCGGAGGAAGTCGAGTGAGGAGAGGACCGTGGCCCAGGACGACGACGGGCGAACCAACCCACCCCGGCTACGTTTGATCCGTGGGAACGCGACACCCGAGGAGATCGCCGCGGTGGTCGCGTTCTTCGCGGCCCGTGCGGTCCCGGCGGAGAGTCCGTCCACCGTCCGCTCCGCATGGGCGGATCCGGCTCAGGCGGTGCGCGGCCCACTCACCACCGGGGCAGGTTCGTGGCGACGCTCCGGAATGAGCCCGGGTGTGCGCACCCGAGCTGGCTGGTAACCGAACGGATAGATGACGCCTGGATGTCTGTGGCATCACATCCAGACGCAACGAGAGCAAACTGTGCGGCCCGACTCGCCTAGACTTCAGGCTGGTCGGACGAGGACGGGAGCAACGTGCGTAAGATCCTCATCGCCAACCGGGGAGAGATTGCGGTTCGGGTGGCCCGCGCATGCCGCGACGCCGGTTACACGAGCGTCGCGGTATACGCCGAGCCAGACATCGACGCACTGCATGTGCGCGTCGCCGACGAGGCATTTGCGCTGGGTGGTACGACGCCAGGCGACTCCTACCTCCGGATCGACAAAATACTCGATGCCTGCAAGTCGTCCGGAGCCGACGCGGTTCATCCGGGATACGGCTTCCTCTCGGAGAACGCGGATTTCGCCGAGGCTGTGATCGGTGCCGGCCTCACCTGGATCGGCCCGCCGCCCGAGGCCATTCGCCGCCTCGGCGACAAGACCGCCGCCCGCCACATCGCGCTGGCCGTCGGCGCTCCGCTCGCGCCGGGCACCGCGGATCCCGTCGCCGGTGCCGAAGACGTGGTTGCCTTCGCCAAGCAGTATGGCCTGCCGGTCGCCATCAAGGCCGCGTTCGGTGGCGGTGGCCGAGGGCTCAAGGTCGCCTGGACCGCCGAGGAACTGCCCGAGCTGTTCGACAGCGCGGTCCGGGAGGCGGTCGCCGCCTTCGGTCGGGGCGAATGCTTCGTGGAACGCTACCTCGACCAGCCCCGCCACGTAGAGACCCAGGTCCTTGCGGACACCCACGGCAACGTCGTCGTCGTCGGCACCCGTGACTGTTCCTTGCAGCGGCGGTACCAGAAGCTCGTAGAGGAGGCGCCGGCGCCGTTCCTCTCCACAGAGCAGCTCACCTCGCTCTACGAGGCGTCCAAGGCAATCTGCAGGAAGGCCGGCTACGTGGGTGCCGGAACCGTGGAATTCCTGGTCGCCCGGGACGGCATGATCAGCTTCCTCGAGGTGAACACCCGGCTCCAGGTCGAGCACCCGGTGACCGAAGAGGTATCCGGTGTCGACCTCGTTCGCGCCCAGTTCCGGATCGCGGAGGGTGAGGCGCTCGACTTCACCGACCCCGCACCCCGTGGCCACTCCATCGAGTTCCGGATCAACGGCGAGGACCCCGGCCGCAAATTCCTTCCCGCTCCGGGGACGGTGACGAAATTCGTCTCGCCGGCCGGTCCGGGCGTGCGCCTCGACGCCGGAATCGAAAGCGGCAGCGTGATCGGGGGCGCTTTCGACTCCCTCCTCGCCAAGCTCATCGTCACCGGGGCCACCCGCCAGGAGGCTCTAGAGCGTGCCCGTCGCGCCCTGGACGAGATCGTCGTGGACGGCATGGCCACGGCGCTGCCGTTCCATCGTGCGGTCGTGCGGGATCCGGCCTTCGCTCCCGACGACGCGGCGGAGCCGTTCCGCATCCACAACCGTTGGATCGAGACCGAGTTCGACAACACCATCCCCGCCTTCACCGGTGGAACGGACGCCGACACCACCCCCGAGCCACGGGAAACGGTCGTCGTCGAGGTGGACGGCAAGCGCCTCGAAGTCGTGCTGCCGGCCGGCCTCGGAGTCGCTTCGACGTCGACCGCGTCGCGCGGCGCCGCGCCCAAGCGGCGGGCACGTGGTGCGGCGGCCACCAAGGCGACCGGTGATGCCCTTACCAGTCCCATGCAGGGCACCATCGTGAAGGTTGCGGTCAACGACGGCGACACGGTCGCCGTCGGCGACCTCATCATCGTGCTGGAAGCGATGAAGATGGAGCAGCCAATCAACGCTCATCGGGGCGGCACCGTATCCGGTCTGTCCGCAGCCGTGGGTGCGGTGGTCACCAGCGGCGCCGTCCTTTGTGAGATCAAGGACTGATCTGGTTCGCCAGCCGTCAGCTGTCCTCACCGCCGTTCACTTCGTAAGCTGCGGGTATGGACGGTGGTGAAGACAGCGCGACGGTGCGCGGGCAGGGCCCGGAGGCGACGGCACCATCGGCGGAGGCCGAACGGCCACCGCTGACGGGCCGCATCTACTATCTCCTCGGTGGGACGCTTCCCGCCACCTACAACGCGTGGATCTCCAGAGATCTGACCAGCCCTGGCTGGCGAACGCGGCAGGCGGCACGCCCGTTCAGCCTGATGCTGCCGTTTGCCGTGATCTTCGCCCTGCTTCCGGGCGAGGTAGCCGTTCGCGCGGCCACTGTCGCGTTCCTCCTGGTCGCCGGGGCAGGGCTCGGCTTCGCCACCGGCGGATTCTTCCGGAACCGGAGGCTGGAGCAACACGGTTTCCCACCGATTTTTTCGGCGAGCGATGACGATGACGACGAGTAGCATCGACCTCTGATCATTCCATCCGCCTGATCGGCGCCCACGCTCGATCAGTTTTCGCCATGGCGCTCCGGACCCACGTGGTACGTCTGACCTTCAGGACTCGTCCAGATGAAATGTCCGGGTTTTTCCGGATGCACCCTCCACCGCATCGTCGGGTCGTGCGTAGGGGATGCGCGGCTCCGAAAGGCCGGTCCGCGGCGTGCTTGAGCCGGTGATGCCGCCGGCACTCCGGGCCGAGATTGCGTTCACCCGTCTCGCCGTCCTGCCCGTGTGGCCGGATATGGTCGAGATCGCAGGCGGTTGAAGGCTTGTCGCAGCCGGGAAAAATGCGGGTGAGGTTCCGAACCCGGACATGCCGCGCCAACACTGCGGACGGGAATCGCCGGCTGACGACCTCCACCACTTTGCCCGCTGCCGGCGACAGCTTCAGCTCGGCAGCCAGTTCGTCCCCGGCGAACTCGTCGAAGGCCTGGTAGCGCTGTTCGCCGCCGTCGAGCTCGGGCGGCCGTAACTGAGCGAACCTCGCCCGGACAACCAGGCGCGCGGCCTCCCAGCGCGCGATCTCCCGCCCGATCTCTACGTCGAGCCGCCGGCAATCGCTCGCGTCGAGATCTGCCACCTGGCGTGCGAACGGCGATTCCAGTATGCCGACGTCGCCACCCTCTCCCGCAGCCAGGACATCCAGGTCCGGGACGCCCGCGCCCCCTGCACAATCAGACACTCCGCCGAGATCATTCGCCTTCCAAAATTCGGAAAATGAATACACCGCGCCACCTACCACGAGGAAATCTCCGGGAGGATCGGGCTCCGAAGAAAGACTTGCTCGACCCATATCTGCGCGATCGACGACCGGGGAGCGAGAGAGATCATCAACCCCAGTAATCGAACCCGTGTTCGGAAGCACAGCTCACGCCAACCGTCTGCGCCAGGCCGGCTGCCAAGCGTAAGAAAACCCGCAAGGAGTGCACGACCACAACCTCAAGAGAGCCTCCGAATCAAGAGAGCCTCCGAATCATCTGCGATCAGTTTTCGGTATGCATCTCGCTCGACCAGATGGCAACCACAACCTCAGGAAAGACCGGAAAGCACGCTGGAAGGTGGATCCGACGGCAGGGGTGGCCTATGCTCGCACCATTCATCGTGGCGCAGAGCGGCCACGCGGCTGTTCTCCGGCCAGTCACAGGCCGGCCGCAGCAGCCACTCGAGGGATGACGCCCGTCGAGATCGGTCTCACACCTGGTCGTCAAAGCCCGCAAAGAAGTCCCGGGGGCGCAGGACCCGGGCCGCTTCGGTGATAGAGCCGGACAGTGATGGATAGATGGAGAAGGTATGCGCGATCTGATCGACGGTGAGACCGTGCTCGACGGCGAGCGACACAGAAAGGATGAGCTCCGACGCACGCGGGGCCACGATTACACCGCCAAGAACGCTGCCACTGCCCGGCCGGCAGAACAGTTTGACGAAACCGTCCTCGATACCCATCATCTTCGCCCGAGGATTGCGCGAGAGCGGAACGGTCGTCACCTCGGCCGCGACGGCGCCTGTGTCCTTCATCACCTGGGTGACTCCGACCGTGGCGATTTCCGGCTCGGTGAAGATGTTCGACGAGACGGTCCCAAGTCGCAACGGGCTCACCGCCTCTCCGAGGGCATGCCACATTGCTATCCGGCCCTGCATCGCGGCGACCGACGCGAGCGGCAGAACGCCGGTGCAGTCGCCTGCCGCGTAGACGCCCGGCACGGAGGTGCGCGACATTCGATCCACGTTCACATGCCCCCCGGCACCGAGGCGGACGCCGACTTCGGTCAGGCCGAGCCCCTTCGTCCGGGGAACGGAGCCGACCGCCATCAGAGCGTGGCTTCCCGTGACGGTGCGGCCGTCGCTAAGCTCGACGATCACGCCATCACCGATGCGGCGGACCGAGGCCGCACGCGAGCGATTGAGCACCTCGATGCCGCGCCGCACGAACACGTCCTCGATGACCCGGGCCGCATCCGGGTCCTCGCCGGGCAGGACCCGTTCGCGGGACGAGACGAGGGTGACCTCGGCACCCATGGCCCGGTAGGCGCTGGCGAACTCGGCGCCGGTGACGCCGGAACCCACGACGACCAAATGCTCCGGAATCTCCTTGAGATCGTAGAGATGGCGCCAGGTGAGTATGCGTTCGCCATCAGGACGGGCGGTCGGAAGATCCCGCGGGCTCGCACCCGTCGCGATGAGAATCACATCACCCACGAAGGTCGCACCGGTGTTCGTCTCGATCGCGTGCGGTCCGACCAGCCGACCCGACGCGTGCACCACCTCGACCTTCTCTCGTTCGAGGCGGTGTTCGATGTCCAGGGACTGCGCCTTCGCGAGCTCTCGGACCCGTTCGTACACCTGTTCCGGATCAACGCTGACGACCTCCGGTGGCGTAAGCGGAGGGACACCCCCGTCCAAGCCGCTTCGCATGCCCCAGGCCACCGCGGGCAGCGCCGGTTCGGTCCCCGTGCCAAGACCATGCGGGCGGATACCAAGCCCCGGAGCCAGTGCGAGATTGGTCATAGTTTCCGAAGTCGCGATCAGCGTCTTGGATGGAACACAGTCGGTGAGCACGCAGGCGCCGCCGATCCCATCCGAGTCGATGACCGTGACCGTCGCGCCCAGCGACGCTGCCACGAGCGCCGATTCATAGCCGCCAGGCCCTCCGCCGAGAATGACGATGCGCGTCACGTGCCCTCCCGATCTGACATCTGCTCCTTTCATCTTCCCCCGCCCTGGCTGCTGCGCTCCTCCCGGTGCTGAGAGCTCCGTAGGATCGCAGGCGGAAGCCAACGTGCGCGAGGGCTGCCGAGAACCCCTTCTTCCGGCTTTGAAACGGAAATAGCAGCTATAGCCACGCACCGTCACCCCGAGAGACGACGATGACCTTGTACGCGGCATACGCCGGCAATCTCGACCCGGCGCAGATGAAGAAACGGGCCCCTCACTCGCCCGTCACCGGCACTGGATGGATCAACGGCTGGCGGCTGACCTTCGGCGGCGAGAACGTGGGCTGGGACGGGGCTCTGGCCACGATCGTCGAGGCACCCGGCAACCACGCGTACGTGCTGCTGTACGACCTCGACCGCTATGACCTGGAACGGCTCGACGTGTGGGAGGGCGCGGACACCGGTCTGTACACCCGCATCCGCGTCAGGGTCTCCACCCTCGACGGCGAGGCTCTCGCCTGGACCTACGTGCTGAACTCCTACGAAGGCGGCCTGCCCTCTCGGTGGTACCTCGATATGATCGCCGACTCCGCCGAGAAGGCGGGGGCACCCGCCGACTACGTCAAGGAGCTCCGCTCCCGGCCGACCGCATAGCCTGCATCGCCAGCCGCTCACGATGGCAGGCATCCAAGCCGGCTGATCGGTCGAGGACGGCAGCAGGGAGCGAGAAGCAGCCGAACGGGACGCCGGTCAGGGCTTGGTCGGGGTGTGGCGCAGCAGATCCAGGGCGGTGCCGGCCAGCAGCCGCACCCCGATGCCGATGGCGCGCTCATCGACGTCGAAGGCGCTTTGGTGAAGATCGTAGGTGGCACCCCCGGGCACTCGGGTGCCCAACCGTGCCAGCGCGCCCGGCACCTGGTTGAGGATCCAGCCGAAATCCTCCCCGCCCAGGGACTGGGCCACCGTGGTGGACGCGCCGTGGCCGAGGGTGCGGTCGACGACGCTCTGGAAGACGTCGACGACCTCCGGGCTGTTGACCACTGGCGGCACGCCGCGCCGGTAGTCGACCACGATCTGCGCGCCGTAGGGTGCGATGAGCTGCTCGGCGACCCGAGTCACGAGGGCGGGGACGGACTCCCAGGTCTCCCGGGACAGCGTGCGGATGGTGCCGCGCAGCTGCCCGGTGCGCGGAATGGCGTTGGCGACGGTACCGGCCTGCACCTGGCCCCAGACGAGGGACAACGCCGACCGCGGATCGACGAGCCGGCCGAGTGCGGCCGGCATGTCGGCGGCCAGTCGGACCAGGGCATACACCAGGTCGACGGTGTTCTGTGGTCGCGAAGTGTGACCACCTGGTCCCGCCACCGTGATCTCGATAGCGTCGGCCGCGGAGGTGATCGGCCCGGTCCGCAGGCCGATGGTGCCCACGTCCAGCGCGGGGTCGCAGTGCACGGCGATCGCCGCCGAGGCCGGCTTCAGCACGCCGGCGTCGATCACGTCAAGCGCCCCGCCGGGCATGAGCTCCTCGGCCGGTTGAAAGACAAGACGCACGGTGCCCGGCAGGGACGCCGTGCGCGCGTAGTCGGCAAGGGCCAGTCCGACGCCCAGGACCACCGTGGTGTGCACGTCATGCCCGCAGGCGTGCGCCACCCCGGGCACCGTCGAGCGATACGCAACGTCCTTGACATCCGACAGCGGCAGCGCATCCATGTCGGCCCGGACGACCACCACCGGGGCCGCTGGATCACGGTCCACCCCGGCGCCGATGTCACACCACAGGCCGGGTACGTCCGGCAACCGCTGCGGGGACAGCCCCGCGGCGCGCAGCTTCGCCTCCACCTGCCCGGCCGTGCGCCGTTCCTGACGGCCGAGCTCGGGATGGGCGTGTAGGTCACGGCGCAACGCGACCAGCTCGGATTCGTGCGTGGTCACCCATCCGGCGACCGCCGCGGTCTCGTTGGCCTCCATGTGCCGGCCGGACTCCTCCCTACGGGCGTCACGCGGGACCTGACGCGCGGCTGCGGATACCGGGCGGTCGGGCCCCGCCGACGCACCTACTGGTCGACGACCGGCCGGCCGGTATTCATCTCTTCCAGCAGGGTATCGACGACTCGGGTGAGGTCTCCGTCGGCCTGCCGGGCTGCCGCCCGTTGGCGGGTGTAGCTCGCACCGGTCGCAAGGATCACCAGGACGTCGTTGAGCTGCTCCGCGCAGCCCAGCCGGTGGGCGACCGGGAGCAGATCCTCCACGAGGTCCACGAGGTCGTCGCGGACCGATCGCACCTCGCCGCGCCCGTCGATCAGAATCTGTGCGTCGAGACCGTATCGGGCCGCCCGCCACTTGTTCTCCTGCACCAGCCACCGCTGCGGCGTCGGGAGCCGGTACCCACGGTCGATCTGGGTGTTCATCCGGTCGACGAGGCACTGCGCGAGGGCGGCGACCGCACCGACCTCCATCAGCGTGGGCAGTCCGTCACAGATCCGTAGCTCGACGGTACCGAAGTTGGGATGCGGCCGGATGTCCCACCAGACCTCCCGAATCGTCTCGATCGTCCCGGAGGTGATGAGCGTCTCCATAAAGGACTCGAAGTGCGGCCAGTCCTCCAACGGGTAGGGCAGGCCCGCGGTGGGCAGGCTTGCGAACACCTGGGAGCGCGACGATGCCAGGCCCGTGTCCCCGCCCAGCCAGAACGGCGACGATGCGGACAGCGCGAGGAAGTGCGGGATGTGCGCCATCAGGGCGTTCACGATCGGCATCGCCTTGTCCGGGGAGCGGACCCCGACGTGGACATGGACGCCGAAGATGAGCAGCCGACGGGCCAGCCACTGCATCTGGCCGACCAGCCGCGAGTAGCGGTTGTCGTCGGTGATGCGCTGCCCGGCGTAGTCACTGATCGGATGGGTACCGCTGCACATCAGGCCGATGCCGCGCCGCTCCGCCAGATCGCGCAGCACCGACACCGTGCCGGCCAGGTCCGCGGTCGCCTGCCCCACCGTTCCGCAGACTCCGGTGATGACTTCGACCGTCGACTCGAACAGCTCGTGCTTCGCCTTGGCGGCATCCCGCTCACCGATCTTCGCGCGAAGCTCGTCGAGGATGGCGGTGGCCTCCCCGCGCAGCTCGCGGGACTGTTGGTCGACGAGCTGCAGTTCCCACTCGATTCCGAGACTGGAGCTCATGGAGGACGAGAAGGGAATCTGCACCTGGGCTCCTCGGATCGGGGCCGATGCCGGTGCCGGGCAACCGTCACCGTTCCGCTCGGCTCACGGACACCAGGGGCTCAGTACCCATTCGAGCCGTTCCTACCCCCGTCCCCCGCCCGGATGACC
>NZ_JAMPTM010000171.1 GCF_025403375.1 Frankia gtarii | reverse complement strand
GCCGTGCCCGATCCGACGCCCGCGGCCGCGGCCAGCGCAGGCCGGTCATGACGGGCCTGGCGCAGGAGCCGATGGACGACGAGCAGGGGGGCACCTCGCCGGACCAGCCGCGGGTCACCGGACCGGGACCGCGCAGCGGCGCCGAGCAGGGGCCGCTGACAAGAGTGCATCTGGTCCGCCACGGGGAGGTCTTCAACCCGGAGAAGGTCCTCTACGGCCGACTGCCCGGATACGGGCTGTCCGAGACCGGCCACCGCCAGGCCAAGGTGACCGCCGAGTTCCTCGCCGGGCTGGACGTCGCCGCCGTGGCCGCGAGCCCCCTGGACCGCGCCCAGCAGACGGCCACTCCCATCGCCGCCGCCCACGGCCTGCCCATCGAGGTCGACCCGAGGCTGATCGAGAGCCGCAACGCCTTCGAGGGCAAGCCGTTCGAGGCGGGCCCGGCGGTCCTGCGCTACCCGCATCTGTGGCGGCTGCTGGCCAACCCGTTCCGGCCGTCGTGGGGCGAGCCGTACACCGAGATCGCCGAGCGGATGCTCGCTGCCGCGGCCGAGTGGCGCGACGTCCATCCCGGTCGGCACGTCGTGCTGGTCAGCCATCAGCTCCCGGTGTGGACGACTCGGCGAGCGCTGGAGGGGCTGCACCTGTGGCACCGTCCCGACCGTCGCCAGTGCGGTCTGGCCAGTGTCACCACCGCGGTCTACCGCGGACGGGACCTCATCGGGGTCGAGTACGCCGAACCGAACGGCCCGACCGCGAACGCTCCCGGATCGGTCGGGGCCTGACCGGCCGAACCCGGCCCCAGCTGCCCGTACCCCAGCCGCCTGTGTCGTCCCAGCCGCCTGTGTCGTCCCAGCCGTCTGTGTCGCCCATGTCGCCCGCTGGGATCGGGCTGGTGGCGGTGCTGCCTGTCCTGCGCTGCCCGGTGTGCGTCGGCGCCCCGCGCGGGGACGGCGGTACCCCGCCCGGGGACGGCGCCCTGCATGCGGACGACGGTGTTCTGTGCTGCGCCGCCGGGCACAGCTTCGACATCGGGCGCGGCGGTTACGTGAACCTGCGGACCGGACGGGCCCGCCGGGTCGCCGGCGACACCGCCGCCATGGTCGCCGCGCGGCAGTCCTTCCTCGGGGCCGGTCACTACGGGCAGCTGACCACTCGGCTGGCCGAGATCGCGGCCGCCAGCCCGCCCGGCGCCCGGTCGGCTCCGGACCCGGGCCGGGACGCGGACCCGGGCCGGGACGCGGACCCGGGCCCGACCTTCCACCTTGGCTCCCCGGCCCACCCCGGCTCCCCGGCCGGTTCGGGGCCGGTGGTGCTCGAGATCGGGGCCGGAACCGGCCACCACCTGGCCGGTGTGCTCGCCGCGCTGCCCGCCGGGGCGAGCGGGGTCGCGGTCGACGTGTCGAAGTACGCGCTGCGCCGGGCCGCGCGGGCCCACCCCCGGATCGGCGCGGTCGCCTACGACGCCGCCGGCCCGTGGCCGGTCGCCGACGGCTGCGTCAGCGTGCTCCTCGATGTCTTCGCCCCGCGCAACCCGGCGGAGATGCGCAGGGTGCTCCGGCCGGACGGGTTGCTCATCGTCGTCACCCCCGAACCGGGCCATCTCGCCGAACTGCGGGGCCCGCTCGGGCTGGTCGGAATGCAGCCGGACAAGGGCGACCGACTCGACGAGCGGACCGCCGACCGGTTCGCCCCGGCCGCCCTCGAACGTCTCGACATTCCGCTTGTGCTGTCCCCCGACGAGGCCGTCGACCTGGCTCTGATGGGCCCGACCGGCCACCACCGTACGGCCGAGGACCTGCGCGATCAGGTTGAGGCGGCCTGGCCGGGGCGTCGCGTTGCGGTAACCGTCCGTCTCGCGGTCCGGTGCTACCGGCCGCGCGGATGAGGGACCGGTCCCGGCGCGGGACCCGGCGGTAGCGTCACCCCTTCGGCCGGCCGACCCGAGACCGGGCCGGCCGACGGCTCTAGCCCCCTGCGGGGGCGATGCCGGCGAGCGCCGAGACAACCCGCACAGGCACCGACGGTCACGGACGACGGCCGGACAGTCTGCCGACGATGGAGGTTCGGAATGGACATGGGACTGCTCGGGCGGATCGCCGTCGTCACGGGGGCGAGCCGGGGCATCGGCCTGGCGGTGGTACAGGCCCTGGTCGCCGAGGGCGCCACGGTGGTGGCCGGCGCCCGTCGCAGTTCGCCCGCGCTCGACGAGCTGGCGGTCTCCGGCGCGGTGCGCGTGCACCCGGTGGACCTGGCCACCCCCCACGGCCCGGCCGCGCTCGTCGAGCAGGCCGGCGGGCGGGTCGACATCCTGGTCAACAACGTCGGCTCCGCGCCCGCCCGGCCCGGTGGGTTCGGCTCGGTCACCGACGAGATGTGGCTGGCAACGCTCAACCTGAACCTGCTCGCCGCGGTGCGGGCGACCCGCGCGGCGCTACCCTTGATGCTCGCCGCCGGTAGCGGTTCCATCGTCACGATCAGTTCCGTGAACTCGATCCTCGCCGATCCGGCGGTGATCGACTACTGCGCGGCGAAGGCCGCGTTGGCGAACTTCTGCAAGTCGCTGGCTCGGGAGGTCGGTGGCCGGGGCGTGCGGATCAACACGGTCAGTCCCGGCCCGGTCGGCACCGATCTGTGGCTCGGGTCCGACGGCGTTGCCGCCACCGTCTCGCGAGCCACCGGCGCGGACCCCGCGAGCGTCGTCGACGCCGCGGCCGGCAGCTCCGCGACCGGCCGGTTCAGCACGCCGGAGGAGGTCGCTGCCGCCGTCGTCCTGCTCGCCGGGAACCGCAGCGGGAACATCACCGGTGCGGACCTCCGCGTCGACGGCGGGATGGTACCCACCTGGTAGCCGCCGAGCCCAGTGCTGTCCGCCGTGGCGAACTCCACGCGCGCCCGCCGGCCTCGCCGCCTACGCTGAGTTGAGTTCTACAGTTGGTCGTAGACGGGTGGCGAGGCGGGAAGGGGCAGGGCACATACTGGTTTGCGTGGCGGAGAAGGGACGGCGGTCCGCGCTGGGTGACAGGTCGGACACGCCGCTGGCAAGCGTTGCGCGCGACCGGGCTGCGAGGCCGCGCCGGCAGCGGACACGGACGAGACGGGTCGGGCTCGCCGCGGTGGTGCTCGCGGTGGCAGGGTTCGCCGTGGCCTGTTCCGGCGGGGGCGGCACGGTCGACGCGACCGGTGGCGGGGGGTTCAACTTCGTCCAGCAGTCCGCCGGCAAGGATTTCGTCCCGGCCGGGAACCGGCACGCGGCGCCCAAGCTGGCTGGGAAGAATCTCGACGGCACCATGATCGACGTCGCGTCCATGCGGGGGAAGATCGTCGTTGTCAACTTCTGGGCCTCGTGGTGCGCCCCCTGCCGGGCGGAGACGCCCGGTCTGGTGCAGCTTGCCAAGACGGACCCGACGGTGGCGTTCCTCGGCGTCAACGAGAAGGACCCCGCGGGCGCCAAAGCCTTCGTGCGCGACAACGGCGTGCCGTACCCGAGCGTCGTCGACCGGCTGGGCACGCTCGCCGCGGGCTGGCCGGTGGCCCCGGGGCTGCCATCGACCTTCGTGCTTGACGCCAACGGGCGGATCGCGGCCCGGTTCACCGGCCCTGTCGTGCCCGACGACGACCTCAAGCCCGTGCTGACCCGGTTGCAGGCCGAGGCGTGAGCGGGCGGCGGCCGGGCGGGGCGGGGGGCCCGCGTTGAGCGTGGTCGAGCTCGTCACGGACGGGCCCGTGCTGCTCGCCGCCCCGGTCGCGGCGGCCGCCGGGCTGCTGTCCTTCCTGTCCCCGTGCGTGCTGCCCCTAGTGCCCGGCTACCTCAGCTTCATCACCGGCCTGTCCGGCGAGGAACTCCAGGACCGCGAGCGGCGCCCCGCTCGCGCACCGGCCGGTTCGCCCGAGCCCGTGGCGGCCGCCTGCGCGCCCGAGCCGGTCATGGCTGTCGCGGTCACCGCGCCGCCCCTGCCGGCACCGGCCGGTGCGCCGCTGCGGGTTGGCCGCGGCGGCCTGACCGGGTCCGCTGATGGGCGGGACGGGGTCGACCGAGTCGACGGGGGCGACGGGCGGTTCGCCGGTCTCCGGCCGCGGCTGCGCCGACTGCGCGTCGGCGGGCGGGTCGCCGCCGGCACCGGACTGTTCGTGCTCGGGTTCACCTCGGTGTTCGTCTCCTACGGCGCGGCCTTCGGCGGCCTCGGGCAGTGGCTGACACTCCACCAGGTCGGGGTCAGCCAGGTCCTGGGGGCGTTCACCATCGTCATGGGCCTCGCGTTCGCCGGTCTGTTCTCCCGGATGTCGTGGGCGAACCGCGAGTGGCGCATCCACCGGCTGCCGCGCCCCGGCCTGCTTGGCGCGCCGGTGCTCGGGGTGCTGTTCGGCATCGGCTGGACTCCCTGCCTCGGCCCCACGTTGTCCGCGGTGCTGGGGCTGGCGGTGACGAGTGCGACGGCCGGGCGGGGCGCGTTCCTCTCCGCCGTGTACTGCCTCGGACTCGGGCTGCCGTTCTTCGCCGTCGGGCTCGCCTTCCGGCGTGCCGTCGGTGCCCTGCACCTGCTGCGCCGGCACGCGCGCGCACTGACCCTGTCCGGTGGTGTGCTGCTCGTCGCGGTCGGGGTGCTCCAACTCACCGGGGAGTGGGCCGACCTGATCGCGAACCTGCGGCCCTACGCCCCCGGCTTCTCGGAGACGCCGCTGTGACCTCCTCCACCCGTTCCCACGAGCCCGCCGGCTCGGCCACCGGCCTCGCGCCGAAGCCAGGTTCCGGCAACCCGGACGAGTTCGATCCGGCCGATGCCGTGGATCCGGCCGGCACCGCGGACGACGAAGCCGTCGGGTTCGACCCGGACTCCTCCGGTGGGCGCCGCCTACCAGAGGGGCACGCCGACGCCGGTGTCGCCGTCGCGCCGGATGTGTTTGCGCCGCCCGGACCCGGCGGGCCCGAGGGGTCTGACGGGCCCGTCGTCGGCCGGGCACGCGCCGGGGGGTCTCGCCGATCGGCGGACCGTGACGCCGCCGGGCCGGGCGCCCCCAAGGCAACCCCCGCCGGGCGGCATCCGGCCCTGGCGCTCGCCGTCCGCTCCTGGCGGCAGCTCACCAGCATGCGCACGGCGCTGCTGCTGCTGTTCCTGCTCGCGCTGGCCGCCGTGCCCGGGTCGCTGCTGCCGCAGCGCAACATCAACCCGATGCGGGTCGATCAGTACCTGTCCAGCCACCGGACCCTGGGGCCCCTGCTCGACAAGCTGTCGGGCTTCGACGTCTTCGCCGCCCCCTGGTTCGCGGCGATCTACCTGCTGCTGTTCATCTCGCTGATCGGCTGCCTGTCGTCGCGTATCCGCTGGCACATCAAGGCCCTGTTCACCGCCCCGCCGAAGGCGCCGGCGCGACCCGGCCGGCTGCCCGGCGGCAGTTCGTGGACCAGCCCGCTGGCCCCGGCCGACGCGACGGCCGCCGCCCGTGCGGCGCTGCGCCGGCGCCGGTTCCGCGCCAGCGTCGCCGCCACCGGGACGCGGCGGCCGGACGGCTCGCCGGACCACTCCGTCTCGGCGGAGAAGGGCTACCTGCGCGAGACGGGCAACCTCGTCTTCCACGTCGCCCTGGTCGGGCTGCTCGCCGCGGTCGGCTTCGGGTCCTGGTTCGGCTACTCCGGGACCACGCTCGTCGTCACCGGGGACAGCATGGCCAACACGATCATCTCCTACGACCAGTTCAGCGGCGGCAAGCTCGTCGACACCGCCAAGCTGCGTCCCTTCTCGCTCACGCTGAACCGCTTCGCCGCCGCCTATGAACCGAACGGTGAGCCCTCGGACTTCCGCGCGGACGTGTCCTACTCGCCCGACCTGGACTCACCGACCCGCCAGTCGACGATTCGGGTGAACCACCCGCTGGTTCTCGGCAACGCCAAGATCTACCTCATCGGGCACGGGTACGCCCCGCACTTCGTCCTGCGGGACGCCCGGCGCCGGACGGTCTGGCAGGGCAGCGTGCCCTGCACTCCGCGGGACGGGATGTTCACCTCGACCTGCACGGTCAAGATTCCCGACACCGGCCTGGCGCCACTCGGCACCCGCAAGGAGCCCCAGCAGCTCGCCTTCAGCGGGGTGTTCACGCCGACGACCCACCTCGACCCGACCCAGGGCTACGTCTCGACCTTCCCGGCGGCCCGCGCGCCCGGCCTGACCATCACCGGTTTCGTCGGCAACCTCCACCTCAACGAGGGCGTGCCGCAGAACGTGTACACGGTCGACACCCGGGACATGCACCAGCTCACTTTCAACGGTCCGGCCGGACCGGCGCGCGAAGCTCAGGTCCTCGCCCTGAACAACTCCCGGCAACGGACCCTGACCGGGCTGCCCGGCGGGCTGAGCCTGGAGGCGGACAGCGTCGCGGAGTTCGCCACCTTCCAGGTGAAGTCCGACCCGTTCAAGGAAGAGGCGTTGATCTTCGCGGTGCTCATCATCGCCGGGCTGATCGCCAGCCTGCGGGTGCACCGTCGCCGCCTGTGGGTCCGGGCGCGCCCGGCGCCCGGCGGCGGTTCCGTCGTCGAGATCGGCGGACTGTCCCGGTCACACGGGGACGGCTTCGCCGTTGAGCTCAGCCAGCTCACCACCCTCGTCCGCGAGGCCACCGGCCCGGCCAGCGGGCAGGAACCGGCGGCGCAGCCCGAACCGGCGGCGCAGCCCGAACCGGCGGTGGGGCCCGAGTCGGCGGCAGGGCCGGGCGAGCCCGCCGCGGGAGGCGGCGCCGCGGCGCCGAGCACTACGGAATCGCGCGGCACCGCAGCCGGTGGCGCCGCGTCGAACGCCAGCGAACGGGAGCACTGATGGCGGTCAACGAGGGCATAGCCAGCCTCTCCGATCATCTGTTCGGTAGTGGCATGGCGGTATACGCCGCGGCGATGCTCGGCTACGCGGCCGAGTTCGCGTTCAGCCGCCTGGGCACGCGCAGCGGTGCCGTGGAGCTGGCGGCGGAGGTTCCCGCCACCCGCACGGCGGCTGACCGGCCGGCCGTGCTCGTGGGGGCCGGTGCCCCGGCGGACGCCGGGTCCAGCATCGAGATCGACCAGGACGATCCGGCCGCCGCCGCGCTCGCGGCCGCCCGCGCCCGCGAGATCGAGACGGTGCGTCAGCGGGACTCCGCCGCCCACACCCTGGTCGCCGGTAACGACGGCGACGTCGAGGTACCCACCCGCGCCCGGTGGATCGGACGGGCCGCCGTGCTGTTCACGGTGGTCGGCTGGGCGCTGCACCTGAGTTCGGTCATCACCCGCGGCATCGCGGCGGACCGGGTGCCCTGGGGCAACATGTACGAGTACTCGTCGATGATCTGCCTGATCGCGGTCACGACGTTCCTCGCGCTGATGACCCGGCAGCGGGTTCGCTGGCTGGGCGTCTTCGTCATGGTGCCGGTGGTGCTCTATCTCGGCTTCGCCGGCACGGTTCTCTACGTCGCGCCCGGGCCGCTGGTGCCCGCGCTCAACTCGTACTGGCTGAAGATCCACGTGGTCGGCGCGATCGTTTCCAGCGGCGTGTTCCTCATCTCCGCGGTGACCACCGTGCTGTTCCTGGTCAAGGAGCGCTGGGAGAACCGGCTCGCCGACGTGGCGGCCGGCCGGGCCGACGCCAGCCGGGCGATGCAGCGCCGCGGCGGCATCGTGATGCGGCTGCCGTCGTCGGCGGCGCTCGACACCCTGTCCTACCGGGTCATCGCGTTCGCGTTCCCGATCTGGACCTTCGCGATCATCGCCGGGGCGATCTGGGCCGAGTCGGCGTGGGGCCGGTACTGGGGCTGGGACCCCAAGGAGACCTGGTCGTTCATCACCTGGGTCTGCTACGCGGCCTACCTGCACGCGCGGGCGACCGCGGGCTGGCGTGGCCGGCGGGCCGCCGCCATCGCCCTGGTTGCGTTCACCGCGCTGTTCGTGGACTACTACCTGGTGAACCTCGTCATCACCGGCCTGCACTCCTACGCGGGCGTCTGACCGGCGACTACGCGAGCAACTGACCCGGCGGCCGCGGGACCGCGGGCGGGCCCGGCCGCCGGGTCACGGCCCGTGGTCTCGCGGCCGGGGCGCAAGCTCGTCGACCGCAGCAGCAGACCACGCGAAAGCGATGTTGCCTGGCTGCGCGGCGTGGCCCGCTGCGCGGTGCGGTCCGGTGTCCGGTGCGGTCCGCTGTCCGGTGCGGTGTCCGGTGTGGCTCGCTGTCCGGTGTGGCTCGGTGTACCGGTGTTCGGTGTGGCGGCGTCAACCGCGTGCGGACGGCGGCTCGGCGTCGCCGCCGCGGATGCGGTCCGCGAGCTCGCGGAGGAACTCCGGATCGTCGTCGGGGCCCTTGGGCCGCACGACCGGCCGCCGGGTACCCATCCGCGAGCCGGGGCGTCCCAGGCCACCCTCACGGCGATCGACGTCCCAGGTCGACCGCTCACCGAAGGCAGGATGATCCGAAACCGCCCGCCGCGGCGGGCGCGCTCCCAGACCATGCGCTCGTGGTCGGCCGAAGAAGTACCACGCAGCGGCACCAAGCACGCCAAAGAGAATCACGACCACGATCCAAATCGGTTTGGACATACCGCGAATTTCATCGGACGGGGTCCCGAACACGTCGGCGATCATGTACGCCCAGATACCGATGAACACGAAACTCAGCGCGAGGCCCAGCACAGGCTGGTCGCTCCTTCCGCTCTGCTTGATCGATTACATCCGGTTCGACACATCGGGTATGAACATCGGTCCGCGGGTGTGTAGTCCCGGCCCTCAGCGGCAACGCCGAACGGGGCAGACGAACGTGCCGCGCCCTCCCCGGAGAGCGCACATGTCGCGGTGATGGCCGGCCCGCGTCTCCCTAGTGTGCCCTCCGGCCCGGGCCCGCGTCCGGCCGGTCCGCCATCGTCCGCCCTTGGCGTGCGTCCGCTCACTGCCACCACGGCGTGGCGTAACCCCGCGGGGTTCCGCGGTGACCGACGGTGGGACGCCGGACGGCCGGCCGCATCGGCTGCCAGGATGGAGGCATGGCCTGGGCGGATCTACGAGCGTTCCTCGCTCATCTCGAACGGCGCAAGGAACTACGGCGGATCTCCGTGCCCGTCGACCCCCATCTGGAGGTCACCGAGATCGTGACCCGGGTGGTTCGGGAGCGCGGGCCGGCGCTGCTGTTCGAGTCCCCCGTCGGGGCGGACATGCCGCTGGCCATCAACGTTTTCGGCACCGAGGCCCGGATGGCTGCCGCGCTCGGGGTCGACCGCCTCGACGAGATCGGCGACCGGCTCGCCGCGCTGCTGCGCCCGGAGCTGCCGACCGGCCTGTCCGGGCTGCGTGACGCGCTGGGCAAGGCCGCCTCGCTCACGTCCATCCCGCCCCGGCGGGTCCGCACCGCGCCGTGCCAGGACGTCGTGCTCAAGGGGCCGGACGTCGACCTGTTCCGGCTGCCCGGCGTGCACGCCTGGCCGAACGACGGCGGCGCCTTCCTCAACCTCGGTCTCACCCACACCCGCCACCCGGAGACCGGGGCGCGCAACCTCGGGATGTACCGGCTGCAACGGCACGACGCGCGCACCGTCGGCATGCACTGGCAGATCCACAAGGACTCCAACGCCCACCACGCCGTCGCCGAGCGGCGCGGGGAGCGGTTGCCCGTGGCGATCGCGTTCGGCTGCGACCCGGCGGTGACGTACGCCGCCTCGGCGCCGCTGCCCGCCGACATCGACGAGTACCTGTTCGCCGGCTACCTGCGCGGCGAGCGGGTGGAGATGGTCGACTGCCTGTCCGTTCCGCTGCGGGTGCCGGCGAACTCCCAGATCGTGCTGGAGGGCTGGCTGGAGCCGGGCGCGCGGCTGCCGGAGGGCCCCTTCGGCGACCACACCGGCTTCTACACGCCGGTCGAGCCGTTCCCGGCGCTGCACGTCGACGTCATGACGATGCAGCGTGATCCGATCTTCCAGACGATCGTCGTCGGCCGCCCACCGCAGGAGGACGGGCCGATGGGCAAGGCCACCGAACGCATCTTCCGCCCCCTGATCAAGATGATGATCCCCGAGATCGTCGACTACGACCTCCCCGAGGCCGGCGTCTTCCACAACTGCTGCATCGTCTCCATCGACAAGCGCTTCCCCAAGCATGCGCAGAAGGTGATGAACGCGGTCTGGGGCGCCGGGCTGCTGTCGTTGTCGAAGCTGATCGTGGTGGTCGACGCCGACTGTGACGTCCACGACTACGCCGAGGTGGCCTGGCGGGCGTTCGGCAACGTTGACTACGCCCACGACCTGATCACCACCATCGGCCCCGTCGACCATCTCGACCACGCCTCGTACGAGCAGTTCTGGGGTGGCAAGGTCGGTGTGGACGCGACGCGCAAGCTGCCGACCGAGGGATACCGCCGCGAGGGCGGCTGGCCAGAGGAGCTCGTGATGGACGACGCCGTCCGCGCCCAGGTCACCCGCCGCTGGAAGGAGTACGGCCTTTGATCACCCCACTTCCCTGCCTCTCCGCGGGTGGCCGCGGTGAGTGACGCGACGTTTCTGCCGGGCGCGTCGGGCGGCGCCACCAGGCCCGGGGGAGGTGGCGGCGGCCAGGAGCACGCGGTTGGGCACGTGCGGGCGTTCCTGCGGCTCGTCGTCATCGAGCACTCGGTCTTCGCGCTGCCCTTCGCCTACATCGCCGCCCTGGCGGGGTCGTTCGCCGCGTCGGGCTCGGTGCACTGGGCCGACCTCGGACTCGTCACCATCGCCATGGTCGCCGCGCGTACCTTCGCGATGGCCGCGAACCGGATCATCGACCGCGCGATCGACGCCCGCAACCCGCGCACGGCGGGCCGGGAGCTCGTCACCGGAGCCATGTCGGTGCGCACCGCGGTGGTCGGCTCCGTCGTCGCCCTCGCCGTCTTCCTCGCCGCCGCCGCCACGCTGTCCTGGCTGTGCCTCGCGCTCGCCCCGGTCGCCGTCGCCCCCCTGGTGATCTACCCGTACGCCAAGCGCTTCACCGACTTCCCGCACGCCGTGCTCGGCATCGCGCAGGCCGTCGCACCGATCGGGGCCTGGATCGCGGTGACCGGCCACTGGTCGTGGGCCGCGTTCGTGCTCGGCCTCGCGGTCGGCGCCTGGATCGGCGGCTTCGACCTCATCTACGCCTGCCAGGACGCCGAGATCGACCGCCGCATCGGGGTGCGGTCCGTGCCGGCGCGCTTCGGGATCCGCGGCGCCCTGCTCGGCTCCACCGTCACCCACGTCGTCACCTTCGCGCTGTTCGTCGCCTACGGGCTGATGGAGGACAACGGCGCCTGGTGGTGGGCCGGCCTCGCGGTCACGGCGGCGGCGTTCAGCTACGAGCACGCGATCGTCTCGCCGAAGGACCTCTCCCGGGTCAACCGCGCCTTCCTCACCGCGAACGGCTTCGTCGGCATCGCCCTGTTCGCCTTCGCCCTCGCCGACCTGATCAGCCGCGGCCTGTCCGGCTGAGCCGGCCGTGCCCAGTCCCGCCGTGACCACCAGCGACCTCCGCCACCGCGGCCCCGACGCCCCGACGGGTGGGCGGGTTCCCTGGGTGGTCGGCGTGAGCGGCGCAAGCGGGACCCCTTATGCGGCCGCAGTGCTGCGCGGGCTGCTCGCCGCCGAGCTGCCCGTCGACCTGGTGCTCTCGCGGGCCGCCAGGCTGACCCTGCTCGACGAGACCGGCATCGCCTGGCACGACGCCGCCTGGCAGCAACCGCTGGAACGCTGGCTGTCCGCCCCCCTCGGCGCCCCCGTTCCCGATTCGGCCGCCGCCGTGGAGACACTCGTCGCGGTGCACGCCCCCGGCAATCTCGCCGCTCCGACGAGCAGCGGCTCCTACCCGACCCGCGGCATGATCGTCGTCCCGGCGAGCACCGCCTGCCTGGCCGGGATCGCCCTCGGCCTGTCCAAGGACCTGCTGCAGCGATCCGCCGACGTGACCCTCAAGGAGGGCCGCAGCCTCATCGTCGTGCCGCGGGAGATGCCGTACACGGGTGCGACGCTGCGCCACATGCTCACCCTGCACGACGCCGGAGCGGTGATCGCCCCGGCCAGCCCCGGCTTCTACGCCGGCGCGCGCACCGCTGCCGACCTCGTCGACTTCGTCGCGGGCCGGGTGCTCGACGCCGCCGGGGTCGAGCACGCCCTGTTCCGCCGCTGGAGCGGCGAGCTCGGCCACGCCCGACAGACCTGACCCGGCCGCGCGTCGTGGAGCTCCGCCGCGTCCACCGACACGTGTGGGATCCGTCCACTGATGCCCGTCTACGTCCACGCGTTCGACTACCGGCTTGGCTGTCGGTCCGTCGCACCTGCTCGGGATCGTGGTGCGCCGTATTTAGCTCGAGCTATAGTTGACTGATATCGGCGACGCCGCCTCATCGGTGGACGATCAAGGCCACGTCCGAGGTGCGGGAGTGGCTGCGTTCGCTGCGCCGGCTGGATCCGGACAACTACCGGTCGGTCAACGCGGCGATCGACATGCTCGCTGAGGGTGGGCCCGGGCTCGGGCGTCCGCTCGTCGACACCCTGCAGGGGTCGACGGTCAGCAACCTCAAGGAGCTGCGGCCGCGGTCGGGTCGTGACGTCGCGATCCGAGTGATCTTTGTCTTCGATCCATGGTCGCAGGCCGTGCTGTTGGTCGCGGGGAACAAGGCTGGCGACTGGTCGCGGTGGTACAAGACTGCTATCCCTGCGGCAGAGATCGCCTACGACGGGTGGCTGGCCTTCGAGAGGAAACGGCGGGAAGGCTCATGACCGAGTTCCACGACTGGGACGACATCCGCGCCGAACTGCATGACGGGGATGACGAGGCGCTCGCTGCCGAGCGGGCGCGCACCGAGGCATGGGCCAGCGCCTTCCACCTTGCTGAGGAGCGGAAGCGGCTGGGCCTGACGCAGCGTCAGGTGGCCGACCTGATGGGCGTCTCACCGGGCCGGGTGAGTCAGATCGAGAACGGAGATCTTGACGTGAACGAGGTCGCAACGCTGAGCCGTTACGCCCGGGCGTTGGGTGCTCGGATGCGGATCATCTTCGACTATGGAAACGATCTCCGACAGATCGCTTGATCCAATGCCGTGCGCACCGAGGCCGTTGCTGCACCGTGGCTACAGAAAGCGGCAGAGCCCCGCGCACTGAGTGGGGGCTGCGGGGGCTCTGACCCGCCTCAACCATGCGTGCGCTCGGCAGCGGACCTCTCCCGCCGCATCGCGGCGGCAGATCCCGACCCCCTCAGCCTGGATCAGGCCGAAGCGCAGATCAACAGAATTGCCGCCATGTACCGGGTCACCCCTCACGGTGACCTGATGGACGCCATGGGGCCCGAATGGCAGAAGATCGAGAAGGTGCTCGACCGCCGGGTCTCCCCTCGGGTCCGCGCCCGGCTCGCCCTCGTCGCCGGACAGTACGCCTTCTACCTGGGCATCCTCGCCTTCGATCTGGGCGATGACGACACGGCACGCGGCCTTCTCACGGTCGCCAGCCAGCACGCCGCCCAGGCGAAGGACCTGCTACCCGCCAGTTCACCGCGTCGCTCCGACGTCTCGCTGCTGGACGGCTCCGTCGCGGCGATCCGTTCCAGCGTCGCCTACTTCAGCGGCTCCTACGGGGAGGCCGCGGACATCGCCGCGCAGGCCCGGGAAGGCGCCCATCCGTTCGCCCGCCCCATCCTCGCCGGCTGCGAAGCCCGTGCTGCCGTCCTCGCTCACCGCCCCGACGACGCTTACGCCACCTTGGCCGACATGCAGGAACATGTCTGGGACGGTGCGATCATGCCGGGTCCGAACCCAGGCGACGCCGCATTTGTCCACAGCTTTCTTGCCATCGCGCTCGCTCATCTCGGCAACGGCGTCGAGGCCGAGCCGCATGCCAGGATCAGCCTGGAGCTGGAAATCGCCGCCGGGCCGGATCACTACGTTCAGATCGGCGGAAACTACACCGCGCTCGCCCGGACATATCTGCGGCGCCCGGAGCCGGATCCGGAACGCGCTGCCGACGCGACGCGGCAGGCTCTTCTCGCCGTGGAGGGCAGGCCGACCCGCGGAGTGGTGCAGCGGGCCGCAGAGATGTGGCGGCAGCTGGATGCGCGCTGGCCCGAGCTGCCGGCAGTCCGGGATCTCGGGGAGATCGTCAAGACCTCCGGGCGTGCTCTCCAAGCTGCGTCCGGTGATGCCACCGCCGTCTGACCTGGCCTGCTGCGCGTCTCCGTGGCGATTGTGGGCCGGGACCGGGGCCGGGGCCGGGAGGCGACGGCGTCTCGTTCTCGATCGACCGGTTCCGGGATCCCTCTGGCAGGGGCGGTGCCTGGGCGGGCAGAGTGGGCGGCGACGGCCCAGGGCCGGGGC
>NZ_JAMPTM010000170.1 GCF_025403375.1 Frankia gtarii | reverse complement strand
GTGTCGGGGTGGTCGGGGCCGGCGAGGTGTTCGCGGGCGGCGGCGGCGCGTTCGGCCAGCGGCAGGGCCTGCTCGGGCTGGCCCTGTTCGAGCAGGTAGACGGCGGCGTGCAGCATCCGACGCAGGGTGCCCGTGAGCTGGTCGGTGTGGTCGGGGGCGGTGTCGGCGCGGACGACGGTGCGAACCAGGGCGTGCATCCCCACCGTGGGGCCGTCGCGGTGGGCCAGGGCGGAGCGTTCCAGGGTGGCGATCGTGTCGGCGAGGTCGAGCAGGTCGGCGGCGGCGGTGCGCAGCTCAGGGTGGGCGAGGTCGTCCGGGTCGGCGATGAGCAGGTGCAGCGGCAGGCCGGTGGCGTCGGCGTGGGCGGTGAGGCGGAGCAGTTCGGCGGCGGCGGGGGAGTCGGCGTCGAGGTGGCGCAGTGGCTCGTCCCAGAGGGTGGCGACGGTGACGCCGGGGCGGCCGGGCACCTCCCCCTGGGCCAGCACGCGGGCCGGCTGGTCAAGCAGGGCTTGTAGGTAGGTCTCGGGGGGCAGGCGGCCGGAGGTGATCCGGTGGGCGGCCTGGTCTAGGGCGAGCGGGTGGTCGGCGAGTGCGCCGGCGAGGCGGGTCGCGATGGTCGGGTCGACGGCGGGTAGGCGGTCGGTGAGCAGGGCGATCGAGTCGGCGCGGTCCAGCGACGGCAGGGCCACGACCGGGCCGAGACGGTCCCAGTCGGGATTGCGGGAGGTCAGCAGCAGGCGGCCCGTCTCGCTGGGGCGCAACCAGTCCGGCAGGGCCGTCTCGGCGGCGTCGTCGAGGACGATCAGCCAGCGGCCGTCGGCGCGGTCGAGGCGGGCCAGGACAGCGGCCGGCTCGGCGCGGTCGGGCAACCCGAGCGCCGGGGCGAGGGCGCGGATTCGGTCGTTGAGCAGTTCGGGGCTGCCTGCGGGCACCCACCAGACGGCGTCGAACTCCCGGCGATGCGCGCGGACGTACTCGGTGGCGACGCTGGTCTTCCCGATGCCGGCGAGACCCGTGACGGTGACCAGCGGGGAGCGTTTCAGCGCCGCGTCGAGGCCGTCGAGCGCCTCCTGCCGCCCGATGAACGCGGCCTGCGGCGTCGGCACGTTCCACACGGCCGGCAGCTCACCCGGGTGGATCGCCGGATGAGGCCGGCGGGCGAAACCCACCGTCCCAGCGCCGTCGCCGCGTCCGCTCGGCGTGCCGCCCTCGCCGCCCTCGCCGCGGTCGCCGCGGTCGGGGCGGACGGCGGCGAGCAGGGCGATTTTGCCGGCGAGCGCACCGCGGTCGAACAGGTTGATCGGAGCGATCTGGCCGAGCAGGCCCGGCACCGGGCGGTCGGTCACCCGGACGACGAGCAACCGGCGATCCCCGTTGGCCACGCGGGGTGACCAGGCCGCTCCCCACTCGGCGACCGCGTCTGCGGAGTTCACGTACCCGTCCGAGGCGACGGCGATCGTGTACCGGGCCTGCCGGGCCGCTCGGTCCAGCAAGGCGGTCCAGTTGCTGCCCGGCACCCGGTCCCACGACTCGACGAGAACGCGCAGGCCGGCGCCCTCCAGCGCCCCGGTGATCCACTCCGCCCACGCCCGACCGTCTTCGGCGTATGACACGAAGCAGTCGAGCGCGTCCCCCTCGCCCCCGACGGTCACCGGATAACCATCCCACAGCGACCAAAACGTTCGACGATCTCCGGACGGTAGGGCGGTCGCTACGCTGATCGTCGATGAGTGGCTACGCGCGATGGGCGGAGATCCGTGCCGAGCAGGTCGCCCGTGCCGGCGGTGAGGACGCCGTCGAGGCCGGCAAGAAGGAACTGCTCGCGGTCGCGGTGGGTCACCGGCTGGCAGAGGTGCGCCGGGCGCGGGGTCTGACCCAGCAGCAGGTTGCCGAGCGGATGGGCGTCACCAAGGGCCGGGTTTCCTAGATCGAGCAGGGCAAGATCTCCGGGCAGGACGTCGTCGCCCGGTTCGCCGCGGCCCTGGGCGGCCGGCTGCACCAGGCGATCTACTTCGACGACGGGGACATCACCGCGATCGCCTGAGTGCGGGTCGGTGTCCAGCCCAGGCCATGGCAGATCAGTGCGCTTCCAGGTGCGGTCGGCGGACGGAAGAGACCAGGTGGAGCCGCGGTCTCGGACGGACTGCGGTGCCAGATCCCGGCGAGCGGGACGGCCGGCGCGGTGTGGTCCGCCTTGTCGGATCGTCGTGACCTGGGCGTGCATTGGCGCAATGTAGGCGGATGGCCGGATTGGACGTAGGCTGAGTGAGTACTCAACCAAACGTCCGGCCGACGGTGGCCGGTGGTTCTGACGTGGGATCGGAGACGGCGATGAGCGGTCGGGTGGCGGGTAAGGTCGCGCTGGTGACGGGGGCCGCGCGCGGGCAGGGACGGGCGGACGCGCTGCGGCTTGCCGAGGAGGGTGCCGACGTGATCGTGGTCGACGTCTGTGCGCCCCTGCCGAGTGTCGACTACCTCTCCGCGACCCCGGAGGACCTGGCCGAGACGGTCTCGCTGATCGAGAAGACGGGGCGCCGCGTGGTGTCCGGAATCGTGGACGTCCGCGACCTGGAGGCTCTGCGCCGCATCGTTGATGACGGCGTGGCGCAGCTCGGCCGGCTCGACGTCGTCGTCGCCAACGCCGGCATCTGCATCCCGCGGGCGTGGGACAAGGTGACTCCGCAGATCTACGAGGACACCATCAGCACGAACATCACCGGAACGTGGAACACGGTGATGGTCGGCGCGCCGCACCTCGTGCGGGCCGGCGGTGGGTCAATCATCATCATCAGCTCGGCGGCGGGGCTGAAGGTGCAGCCGTTCATGGTTCCCTACACGACCAGCAAGTTCGCGGTGCGCGGCATGGCGAAGGCGTTCGCGGCGGAGCTGAGCCAGCATCACATCCGGGTCAACAGCGTGCACCCGACCGGTGTGAACACGCCGATGGGCACCGGCACCATGCGCCAGCGGATCGACGAGGCGATCGGCGGCTACGACCGGCTCGGCCCGATGTTCATGAACCTGCTGCCGGTCGACGGCACCGAGCCCGAGGACGTCGCCGACACCGTGCTGTTCCTGGCCTCGGACGAGTCGAGGTTCATCACCGCGCACGAGATCGCCCCCGACGCCGGCAACACCGAGTTCTGAGGTCGAGGTCCGAGGTGGGGCGGGACGAGGGGAGCGCAGGCGCGGACCGGGCAACCACGCCGACCGCGGGACCGCCGACCGCAGGGGCGCCGACCGTGGGGGCGCGGAGCGCAGGGCCGCGGGGGGAGCCGGAAGGCACCGCGCGGGAGCGCATCCTGGCCGCCGCGGAGGTGCTGTTCGCCGAGCACCGGTTCGACCGGACGTCCACCGCCCGGATCGCCGCGGCGGCCGGTGTGCCGCACGGGCTGATCTTCTACCACTTCAAGACGAAGATGGACCTGCTGCTCGCGGTCGTGCAGCGGGATCGGGTGACCACGCTCGGCGAGCTCGACCTGCCCTCACTCGATCCGCCCCAGCTCGATCCGCCCCCGCCCGAGCCGGCGGATCCGCGTCGGGCGATCGCCGAGCTGTGGCGGCATCTCACCGTCGTGCTCGGCCGTCCGTCGCCGGTGCACCGCATCGTCCTGCAGGAACTGGCCGTCCACGAGGAGATCCGGCGGCGGGCGATGGAGAGCACCGACGCCGCTGCGGCCGTGATCGCCCGCCGGCTCGCCCGGATCTTCGGGCGCGAGGTCCCGACGCCCGAGCAGGTCGCCGCGGCCCAGCTACTCACCTTCGCCGCGTCCATGGCGCCGCTGCTCGACCAGCCGGACCACACCCTCGTCGCCCCGGACGCCCTCGCCGCCCTCCTGGCCCGGGGGTTGTCCGCGCCGGACGCCTGAGCCGTCGCGGACCGATCTCCTCGGGTGGCGCCCGGGAGGCATTGCGGTGCGCTGTGCGCGCTATCCGGGCTCAGGCAGTGCAGAACGCACCGCAGTCGGCCGCGAAACGGTTCGTTCAGGCGTGAGCGTCGGTCACGGCTGTGGGTCGGTCACGGCTGTGGGGTCGGCGACGTGGGTGTCGGTGACGCCGAGCAGGCCGAGCAGGCGGGCGCGGGCCTGCTCGAAGCGCGGGTCGCGGCGGTCCTCGAACAGCTCGCGGGTCTCGATCTCCTCGTCGAGGCGGCCGTCGCGCAGCACGATCACCCGGTCGGCGAGTTCGAGCGCCTCGTCGACGTCGTGCGTCACCAGCAGCACGGCCGGGCGGTGCCGCTCGTGCAGCTGCCGGACCAGGGCGTGCATGTGGATGCGGGTCAGCGCGTCGAGGGCGCCGAACGGTTCGTCGAGCAGCAGCAGTTCCGGCTCGCGGACCAGGGCCCGGGCGAGGGCGACGCGCTGCGCCTCGCCGCCGGACAGCGTCAGCGGCCAGGCCTGGGCATGGTCGGCGAGCCCGACCTCGGCCAGCGCCCGGGTCGCCTCGTCGCGCCGGCGGGAGCGGGGCAGACCGAGGGAGACGTTCTGCCACACCCGACGCCAGGGCAGCAGCCGTGGCTCCTGGAACACCACCGAACGCAGCGCCGGCACCTCGACGCTGCCCTCGGCGACCGGGTCAAGCCCGGCCAGGGTGCGCAGCAGCGTGGTCTTGCCGCCGCCGCTGCGGCCGACCAGGGCCACGAACTCCGAGTCGGCGATGGTCAGGTCGAGCCGGTCGAGCACGACGTGCGAGCCGAACGCGCGGCGCAGGCCGCGCACCGTGACGGCATCCACCCGCGTCACCTCCCGCGCCAGGCCAGCAGGCGATGCTCGGCGACGCGCACGATCACGTCGGTGATCAGGCCGAGGGCCGCGTACACGACGACGACGACCATCAGAATCTTCGTCTGGAACAGCGACTGCGCGTTGTAGATGAGCAGGCCCAGGCCTTTCTGGGCGTTGATCTGCTCGGCGACGACGAGCGCCAGCCAGCTCAGGCCGAGGGAGTAGCGCACACCGGTGAGGATGCTCGGCATCGCCCCGGGCAGGACGACGGTCGCGATCAGGCGCAGCCGGTTCAGGCCGAACTGGCGGCCCATCTCCAGCAGGCGCGGGTCGACCGTGCGCACGCCCGACATCGTGTTGATGTACATCGGCAGCGCCGTGCCGATCGTGATGATGAGGATCTTCGGGGTCTCGTCGACGCCGAACCAGAGGATGAACAGCGGCAGGATCACCAGGAACGGGATCGTCCGCAGCATCTGCAGGGTGGCGTCGAGGGCCTCCTCGACCGGTCGCCACAGGCCGACCGCCACGCCCAGGGAGAGGCCCACGGCGATGCCGATCGCCGCGCCCGTCAGCGCCCGGCGCACCGACACCCACAGGTTCGAGGGCAGCTGCCCGTTGTTGCACAGGGTGACGAACTCGCGGGCGACGTCCCACGGCGCGGGCAGGACCTCCGTCGACCACCAGCTCGACGAACTGCCGAGCTGCCACAGCCCGACGAGCAGGATCGGGACGATCGCCCGGCGGACCAGGCTGGGAACCCACAGCCGCCGGCGCCGATCCGCGCCGCCGGCGCTGAACGTCACCCGCCGCCCGCGTGCCGCCGCGGGCGAGCCCACGGCGGCACGCGCGTCGGCGGCAGGCACGGCGGCGGGCGGCGTCCCGGGTGCTGCGCCCTTGGGCTGCGTCACGGTCGCCACGGCACCCGGGTCTCCCATCGTCGGCTCACTAGCTCACTGCACCGTCGTCACGGCGAAGTTCGCCGGGAACTTGGCCTTGTAGGAGGCGATGGCGGCCTCGATCGCCGGGTTCAGCTTCGTGTTGTAGCTGCCGGCGACGTCGACCTTGCCGGGCAGCAGACCGGCGGCCTGGAAGGTGTCGGCGATGGCCTGCTGGTCGGCCAGGGCCTTCGGGTCGACGGGGCCCACGGCCGAGTTCGCGCTGTTCTCCGAGGCCTTGAAGTTGGCGGTGACGGACTCCAGCGGCTGGTTGGTGTTCGTGGACGTGATCTTGTTCCACTCGGCGGCGTGTGCCCGGGTCCAGGCGAACGACGCCTCGATCCGACCGATGTAGTCGGCGATCGCCGCGGACTTCGCCGGGTCGTCGAGGTCGGTGGTGTAGGCGTTGTAGGCGCCGACGAGGCCGCCGAGGCTGCCGGAGAGGATCGGGCCGCCGTCGGCCAGGATCGGGTTGCCCTTCGCGACCGCGACCTGCACCGTCTTGCCGAACCCGGCCAGCGCGTCGACGCTGCCGCCGAGCAGTGCGCTCAGCCCGTCGGCCGGCGTGAGCGGCACCGGCTGGATGTCCTTGAAGGTCAGCCCGGCGCTGGCGAGCTGCTTGAGCAGGAAGTACTGCGTGGTGGTGTTCTTGGTGTACGCGACCTTCTTGCCCCGCAGGTCGGCGATCGAGGTGATGCCCTTCTTCGCGACCGTCCACTGCAGTGACGTCGGCAGCCGCAGCGTCGCGACGGACACGAAGTTCGGCTTGGTGCCCCCCGCGGCGATCAGCACGTTGGCGACGCCACTGCCGCGGGCGAGATCCGCGCTGCCCTGGTTGACGGCCCCGGTCTGCGCGCCGCCGTCGGGGTACGTCTGGAACTTCACCTTGTACGGGGTGTCGATCAGCCCGGCCGCCTTGAGTAGCGGCTCGTCACCGCCGATGGCCGCCGGGTAGGTCGCCACCCGCAGTGTCACGCCCGACAGGTCGGGGCCGTTCGACGCGCCGGTCGCGGCCGGGCTGGCGGCGGCGCTCGAGCCGCCACCCGAGTCCGAGCCGCAGGCCGCGAGGGTCACCGCCAGGCCGGCCGCGATGGCGACCGCGATGGCGCCGCGCCGGCGGCCGCCGGTCCTGAGCTGGCCTGATCCCCGCTGATACATCAAAACTCCCACATGATCCACTCCCGGCATCCCCGGGTCCGGGTGAAGGTTTCATCCCATGACGTACTTGTCAACCGAAAGGGTCGAGATGGTCGATAAGCGATGGTGCAGGTTAAAGTCCTGGTAAGACGGCGAGGCACGCGCGGTTTCGGCGCCTGATGGCAAGCTGGGCGTCATGTCCTGATCCACTGACGAAGTTGCGTTCGGCGCACGGGCGGTTACCCATGGCCGGGTGAGCGCCGTGCACCTCGGTCGCGCTCCCGGGGCCGGAGCCACCGTCGTCAGTCGTCAGCGCGGGCCCGTCGCCTCCGAAACAGCTACCGACGACGATCGAGGGCATCTGGTGGAACTGGGAATCAACACGCTCGGCGGCGTCTCCACCGACCGGCACACCGGCACGACGCCGACCGAGCACGAGCGCCTGACGTCGATCGTCGCCCAGGGTGTGCTCGCCGAGCGGCTCGGCTTCGAGGCGTTCTCCGTCGGTGAGCACCACGGCGACCCGCACTTCGTGACGAGCGCACCGCCGGTCATCCTTGCCGCGATCGCCGCGCAGACCGAGCGGCTGCGGCTGATGACCGGGGTGACGCTGCTTCCCCTGCTCGACCCGGTCCGCGTCGCCGAGGACTACGCCACCCTCGACGTCATCTCGGGTGGGCGCGTCGAGATCGTCGCCGGGAAGGGCAACTTCGCGAACGCCTCACGGCTGCTCATCGGCGTCGACGACCCGGACCGCGGGACGCTGCTGCGTGAGCACCTCGACCTGCTCCTGGAGATCCTGCGCACCGGGCACATCCCGGCCTGGCCCGCCACCTCCCGCCCGGCGTTGAGCGACGCGCACGTCACCCCGCGGCCGGTGCAGCCGCAGCTGCCCGTCTGGCTCGGGGCGACCCGCAACGTCGACTCCGTCGAACTCGCCGCCAGCAAGGGTCTGCCCGTCCTGGTCGCCGGGTTCCGCGCCGGCACCTACGCCGACTTCGCCGACCACTACCGCGAGGCGTTCGCCGCCGGCGGCCACGACCCGGCCGGAGCCCGGGTCGCGTCGCTGTCCACCGTCGTCGTCGACCACGACGAGGCGCGGGTGCGCCGCGAGTACCGGGCCTACTGGGAGCAGACGATCAACGCCGCCGCGCAGCGCAACCAGGGCCTGCGCCAGGACAACCGGGCCCAGCGGCTGCTCGACCAGGGCTTCGACGACCTCACCGGACCGGAGGGCCAGATCCTCGTCGGCACCCCCGAGTACGTCGCCGAACGCCTGATCGGGATGCACCAGGATCTCCGTCACGATCTGCACTTCCTCCAGATCGACAACGGCCTGGGGCCGGCGGGCACCGAAGAGGTCATGCACCTGATCGCCGAGGAAGTGGCCCCACTCGTCCGCAAGGAGACCGCGCTCAGCGCGGCATAGGAGACAGCGAAGATGACCGACGCCCCCGGACCGCTCGACCACCGCCCGCTGCGGTTCGGCACGTTCCTGTTCCCCCGCACGGTGGCCGGCCGCACGCTGCTCGACCATGCCGCGCAGGCCGAGGACCTCGGCTACGACCTGATCGCCGTGCCCGACCACCCCTACAACCCCGACTACATCGACCAGGTGGCGCTGCTGTCGGCCGTGGTCGGCCGCACGTCGTCGATCCGGGTGCTGACCGACGTCGTCAACCTCGCCCTGCGCCCGCCGCAGGTGCTCGCCAAGACCGCGTGGACGATCGACCGCCTCGCCCCCGGCCGGGTGGAGCTCGGCCTCGGCACCGGCGGGCTGTGGGATCAGATCGCCGCGATCGGCGGGCCGCGGTGGAAGCCGCGGGAGGCGCGCGAGCGGCTCGCCGAGGCGATCGACGTCATCCGGCTGCTGTGGTCCGGCGACGCCGACGTCACCTACGACGGCCAGTACTACCAGCTCGACCACCCGCAGCCGCTGCTCCCCCCGCAGGAGCCGATCCAGCTCTGGATCGGCAGCGGCGGCCCGCTCATGCGCCGGCTGACCGCCAGCCAGGGCATCGGCTGGATCCCCAACGGCAACCGCCTGGACCTCGCCACCGTCCGCGCCGACGCGGCGCACTTCGACACCGAGCTCGCCGCCGCCGACCGGCCGCGCACCGCCGTCCCGCGCCTGTACAACGCCTTCTTCGGCCACAAGCTGCAGGACCGCTCCGAGGGCTTCCTCGTCGGCCCCGCCAGCCAGTGGATCGACGAGCTCACCGCCCTCGCCCTCGAACTGGACTTCGACACCTTCGTCCTCGGCGACCGCGAGACCCCCGTCGAACACCTGCAGATCTTCGCCGACCAGGTCATCCCCCAGGTCCGCGCCCAGGTAGCCGCCGCCCGCTCCTGACCCGATCCACTTCCTCGCCTTTCCAGAGGGACGAACCGGACACGAAACCCTCTGGAAAGGCAAGGAACCCGCCCCGGCAGCACATACGATCTGATCACCGAAGCTTCCGGGGTTCCGCTCGCCGCGATCGTGACCGGCGGGAACCGCCACGACGTCGGCCGCGGCGGCCACGGGGGCAGCAGCGATGGTGTGATGCTCCGGAGTTTGCGCGTCGATCGCACGTCGGAACGGTCGGACAGTGTTGTCGTGGTCGAACCCAGTATGGTTGCTCCGCATGATCGAGATCGAGACCGTGATCACCGCGGGTCTTATCCGCGACCTGCTGCGGGACCAGCATCCGGACCTGGCCGGGCTGCCCCTGCGTGAGGTGGAGGGCGGCTGGGGTAACCAGATGTGGCGCCTCGGGGACGAGTTGGCCGTGCGGATCCAGCGTATGGACACCGATCCCGATCATCAGCTCAAGGAGCGCCGGTGGCTGCCGCTGCTCGCTCCACGCCTGCCGCTGCCCATCCCCGTCCCGGTGCGCAGTGGTGTGCCCTGCGAGCGTTTCTCCAAGATGTGGACGGTCATGACGTGGGTGCCGGGCCTGCCGCTGGACCACGGGTCGATCACCCGCGGCGAGCACGCGGCCGACACCCTGGCGGCGTTCCTGCGGGCGCTGCATGTGGCGGCGCCCGCCGGCGCACCGGTGGACACGGGCCGCGGCGCGCACCCCAGGGACTGCACGAGCGTCTTCGACCGGTTCTTCGGCTCCGTTGACGCGGACGCGATCGGCTCCGACGCCGTCGACGTCCGGGCCGTCTGGGACGATGCCGTCGCGGCTCCCGCATGGGAGGGTCCGCCGGTGTGGGTGCACGGCGACCTGCATCCCGCGAACGTCGTCGTCGCGGATGGGACGCTGGCGGGCGTTGTCGACTTCGGCGACATGTTCGTCGGCGACCCGGCGTCGGACTTGGCGGCCGCCTGGGTGTTGCTGCCGGCGGGCGCGGCCGCACGCTTCTTCGCCGCGTACGCGGAGGCTGACGAGGCGATGGTCCGGCGTGCCCGCGGGCTGGCCGCGTGCAAGAGCCTCTTCCTGATGCTGATGGGCCAGAACGGGGACCGCGGCCTGCCCGGCGGCAAGCCGGCGTGGGGTCCGGCGGGGCGGGCGGCGCTCGACCGGGTCCTGAGCGAGCGTCTGACCCGATTCCACGAGTAGATCGGCGCGCCGCAGCCAGCCGCGGACCTTGTGCGGCCGCAGTTCCAGGTCCGCCAGGATCCAGTCCTGGTCGAAAATGCTGTCACCGGCCGCGAGCTGGGGTTTTAGGCAGCCGGTTGATACAAGTGGCGGAGACCGTACCGTTTGCGTTTCTTTTGTCTTTTCATCGAGAATCCCGTTCGGTTGGCTGTGGCTGGAGGCCGCAAGAGAAAGTCGGCTGACGATGATTTGTCGGCTGGCTCGACCGTGGCAGACGGTATGTATGCGAAGACCTTCGGAGGGGGTCTGAGCTAATGGTACATATCGGCTAGATGGAATTAAGTGGCTGAACGGGTAGTGCTGCGCCTAAAAGGCTCGGAACGCCGCAACAAGTACGACGTTCATCTGACGCTGCGTGAATCCTGGAGTCGGACGTCTGCGCTGTCCGGCGCTGTCACGGGACTCGGCAAATGGGCGGTTGAACAGGACGTACGTGTCCCTGGTGGATTCGTGTGGCAGGAGCGGCTGCCCTGCATCCGACCCGTCCTCAATCACTCTCTGTCAGAGCTGGCCTGGGTTGAGCCGGAGAGTCCACCGCCAGCGAGGTGTGAGCCGTGCCGATGGCTCAGCCGGGCTCGACGTGTCGCTGCCCACGCTCGTCGCTCCTTGATTGAACTCATGTCGCCGCTCGTCGTTCTCAGTGCTGTACACGACGGTATTCGGATGCTGGCGCCACGCTGGGACTACTTCTGGTGGATTCGGCCGAAGCGGGTGGCCTATCCTGGGAGGATGCCGAATAGGTCGGGGCTGATACACGTGAATCCATGCAGGTACTATCTGGTCGGCGGACCGGACTATGACATGTCGATCGACGGGAGCAACGGCTTGGTCGCCGCGATCGGCGAAAACGGTGTCAAGGTCATGTGCGGGACGGATATGGGTCCGGTGCGCGTACTTCTTCGAGCCCTCACCGGGGTCGCGAAGACGGAACCGGATTGGGATACCGTCGCCGAAGTGGACATCGTCGCGTCCGAAAATTGGATCAGGGTGATGAGCTCCGAGCTCGAGATGAGGCCTGACCTCGGAAACCTGGCCTGCAGTGGTCCGGGAAGATATCGAGTGCGGGTTCACGCGCGCGGACGCGACGATGCCAGTCGACGTGGTTTCGTAGAGGAACCGGTCGAGGAACATCTCCTGGAGGCCTGGCCGGTGGACAGCGCGACCCCTGCTGCTCTGATGACGGATCTCGATGACGTTGGCGTGAGGTTCGCCGCATCCTGAGAGCGCGGCCGGATGCCCGGCAGACCTCCCGCGCTGAGGGCACCGTCCTCGCCTGCGAGTGGCCGTCCAGACCGGCCGTTTCAGGTGCATCGGCGGCCGGCCCCGGCCATCACAGGCCACATGGACTTTTCTGGTCAGTCAGCCGCAGGACCGGCCGAGTCCTTCCGTCGCGGCGCGTTCACCCGGTGCCGAGGTAAAGACGTGCAGATGGAGGATTCCCCAGCCCCGGCCCAGCCCCGGCCCGGCCCCGTGCAGAGGGTGGGGGGAGATCGTGGACAGTCGAGGCGGGTCAGCTGCGGCCGAAGGCCTCGCGGCGGATCACCTGGAGCAGGGTCGGGGCGCCCTCGCTGGTCGTGATCTCGATCGTCCGGCCGGCGAACCTGTCTTCGGACGCCTGCGCCAGCAGGCAGTGCGCGAGGTCGGCGCGGCTGGTGAACACGCCGTCCAGCGGGCCGTCGCTGACCTCGTAGGGCGAGACGTGGCCGGCGTCGAACAGGCCGGAGGAACGGATGACCGTCCAGTTCAGGCCGCTGTCGCGCACGATCTGCTCCATGGCCCGCATGTCCGTGTAGGTGCTGCGGCCGATCGTGCGCGCGAGCAGCGGCTGCATGACCCGGTTGAGCAGGAATCCGCCATCGCTGTGCGGGTGGGGTTCGACCGCGCGTCGGCCACGTCGGCCCCGATGACGGTGAGCCGCTCGCCGGCCAGCGGGAACTCCGCCGGCCGCCGCGTGACCGCGACGATCTCATGGCCTGCCTCGAGGGCCTGCTGCACCACCAGCCGCCCGGTGGGCCCGTTAGCCCCGAAACCGCGATCCGCATACCTGCCTGGCCTCTCGCGTGGGAATCGTTCGCGTGGCGGTGCGGTCTGGCTCATCCGCACCACCGCGCCCTGCGAAGACGCCGAATCCCGGCCTTCCGATGTGACAGACCCGCGGATGCGTACGGCGACCGCCTGGTCAGGTGGGAGTCGTCGGACCGACGTCAACGGGTGCCGGTGCCGGTGCCGGCGGCGGTGGTGAGTCGTGCTGCCAGCGATCTGAGCAGATCGCGAAGCTCGTCCGGTTCCTCGACGACGAACGGGAAGCCCAGTCCCACCAGCACGGCGGGTACCCAGTCCAACCGCTCGGCCTGTAGCCGCACCCGGACCCAACCGTCGACGATCGCTCTGCCGTCGACGTGGACGATGTCGTGCACGGTGGCGAGTCCCGCCGGGAGCTGGGCCCGGACCTGCTCTGCCGGGCCCTGGACCCGCAGTGAGACCGCGTGTCGGTGGGGCGCCTCGGCGAGCCCGGACAGCACCCGCTCGGCGGGGTCGAATCCGTCGGGAATGTCGAACGTCTCGCCCTGGAGTGTGAGAATCGTGATCCGGTCCAGACGGAAGGTCCGGGTCTCGCCGCTCGCGGAGTCCGCTCCCGTGACATACCAGCGCCCGGAATGGACGACGATGCCGTACGGGTGCACGGTCCGCTCGCTGCGCCGTCCGTTCGGCGAGGTGTAGCTCATGGCCACCGGCCTGCGGTCCCGCGCGGCCTCGGCGAGCTGAAGCAGGACGGTCGTTTCCAGCTCGATCGCGGGTCGACTGTTGACGGTGAAGTCGATGGTCTGCAGCAGCGCGTCCAGCCGACGTCCCAGCGCCTCGGGCAGCACCCGCCGCACCTTGGTCGCGGCGCTCTCGGCTGCGGCGACGGACGTGGTCACCAGGCCCGCCCGACGTCCGGCCACCAGCCCCAGCAGCACGGCGAGCGCCTCGTCGTCGGTGAGCATGAGGGGCGGCATGCGGAACCCGGGCGCCAACCGGTAGCCGCCGTGGCGGCCCCGCACCGACTGCACCGGGATCCCGAGGTCGGCCAGATGGACGACATAGCGACGGACGGTGCGCTCGTCGACGCCGAGCCGCGTCGCCAGGTCCCCGACCGTGCGGGTGCCGCCGGACTGCAGGACCTCGAGCAGGGCGAGCACTCGGGCCGTGGGTCGCGTCACCGTGGAAGTATCTCCCGGATACCGGGCGGATTCTGCCCTCTATTCTCCCTAGCGTTCTCGTCATGACGACTCGTAACCCTGCCTCCGAACATCAGCACAGCCTCGTGTCGATCCGCCTCATCACCGACGACGTCGCTCGCCTGGCCGACTTCTACGGACGGGTCAGCGGCACGCCCATCCGCTGGTCGACGCCCGACTTCGCCGAACTGGAGACGCCGGCGGGCACGTTGGCCATCGGCAGCACCCGCACGGTCGCGCTGTTCGGGGCCGGCTCCGCGCGGGCCGCGGACAACCACAGCGCGATCATCGAGTTCCTCGTCGACGACGTCGACGCCGACTACGAGCGGATCAGGCAGGTCCCGACCGAATTCGTCAACGCGCCGACGACGATGCCGTGGGGCAACCGCTCGCTGTTGTTCCGCGACCCCGACGGCAACCTCGTCAACCTCTTCACCCCCGTCACGCCGGAGGCCAAGGCGAAGTTCGGCCGGTGACCGCGGCGGGGTCGGTTGCCACGGACTGCGGCCCCCGCGAGCCTGTGCGGCCGACGGGTCGTGCGCCCGACGGTGGATGCGTGGGAAAGCGCCTCCATTGCACACCATCTTCGTCGCGGCGCGATGCCGGTGGGCGATGAGTAGATCGGGCACCGAACCCTTTGGACAGGCGGGGGACCACCGGGCGCACCAGGCCGGCGCGTGGAGCGCGGTGGGGCGTCAGGCCCTCGGGGCGGATGGGGCGGGTGGTGCTGTGGCTG
>NZ_JAMPTM010000016.1 GCF_025403375.1 Frankia gtarii | reverse complement strand
GTTGGGGGCGGTCGCGGCGGTGGTGGGGATCTGGCATCTGCCCGCGCGGATGTATCCGGGTACCAGCGACGGCGCGGTCCAGGCCCGAGCGGCGTTGCAGGGCGGACTGTTGACCGCGGCCGCCGCCCTGGTCGCTGTCGCCGGCGCGTTGATCGCTTTGGATGAGACCCGGCAGGCCAACACCGAAACCCGCCGGGCGAACGAGGCGGCGGACGCCCGCGAGCGGGAGGCGAACAAGAACACCCACGTCCGGGAGCTGTTCACCCGCGCGGTGGACCAGCTCGGTTCGGACAACGGCACGGTCCGCCTCGGGGGGATCTACGCGCTGGAACGCATCGCCACCGACTCCCCGCCCGACCAGCGCACCGTCATGGAAGTCCTCTCCGCCTTCATCCGGACGCGCAGCACCGATCCCGCGCTGCGCCCACCCGCACCCGCCGACGGCGAGCCCCCGGCGCCGCCGGTGCGTCCCGCGGCGGACATCCGCGCCGCCGTCCAGGTCCTCGCCCGCCTCCCTCACCGCGACGGCGTTCCCCGCAGCGACCTCACCGGCGCCGATCTCACCGGCCCCACCAGCCTCGACCACCTCGACCTCACCGAGGCCAACCTCACACGCGCCGGGCTGGCCGGGGTGAACCTCTCCGGCGCCCTGCTGTTCGGGGCGAACCTCTCCGGCGCCCGGCTGTCCGTGGCGGACCTCTCCGGCGCCGAGCTGGGCGGGGCGCACCTCACCAGGGCCCAGGGGTTGATCCAGGAGCAGGTGGACGCCGCCCGGGGCAACGATCGGACCCGTCTTCCGGCGGGGATCGTCCGGCCGGCATCGTGGCCAGAGTCCTGAGCCGAGGATCGGCGTCGCGCCGGTCGTGTCCGATCCCATCCGGCCTCGTCCGTTCCGGGTCGCGATAACATGATCGACCGCGTTGGCTTCCCCCGTCAACGGTCAGGTCCTCGCCGAGCCCGTCCCGGCCGGCGGGCCTCCACGGGGCGGCTGCCCCATCCATCGCGGAGCTGCTCGGCGTCAGCCCCGGCACCCTCTACAACCACATCCCCGACCTACGCGAGCTGCGCGCCGCCGGCCGCGCCCGCCAAGCGTCGCTGCGCGGCGACGGATACATGGTTGACAACGACACGGGCCGCATCATGTCCGCAGGCCCGCGCTTCCCGCCGACTCTCTCGCCAATCTGAAAGACGCCTCGGCGATTCCTGATCATCTCGACCGGATCCAGCGCTCGATCGTCGACGATCCTGCCCAGGCGATCGGCAGCGCGAAGGAGCTCGTCGAGAGCACTGCCAAGGTCGTCCTCATCGAACGCGGCCTCGCCGTCGACGAAAGGGCCGACCTGCCCGCTCTTGTCCGCGACGCCCAGCAGGCCCTCGGCCTGCGTCCCTCGCCAACAATCCCGGGTCCTGATGGGAGCGACGGCGTAAAGAAGATCCTCGGCGCCGTGTCCGGCATCCCGGTCGGCCTTGGTGAACTCCGCAACCGTCGCTACGGCACCGGCCATGGCCCAGCCGGCGCCCGCACCGGGCTACGACCTCGCCACGCCCATCTCGCAGTCAACGCTGCCCTCACCTGGTGCCACCTCGTCCTCGACACCCTCTCCGGCCCCGATGCCCCCTGGCGTAAGACGATCTAGATCATCGTTAGCGCCAACGGCTGTATGAATCCTCCTCGCCCCCCGGCGCCACCGACAGGTATCGCAGGCGGGCTGATCGTCCGCGACTGGGGACAGATCGCCTCGGGGGCGTCCGCGACGGCCGGCGCCGTGGTCGGCTTCACCGGCGGGATGGCCGGCGCGGCCGGCGCCGGCACAGTCCCTCGCGGCCCGCAGGCGGCAGCAGGATCTCCTCCATCAGGACCGAGTAGCCGTCGTCCCACGGCGCGCGGATCGCGTGGACAACCCGACAGCGTTCCCTACCGCCGGCGCGCGTTGATCCAGTCGATGGCATCCTGTACGGTGTTGATCTCCTCGGCGTCCTCGTCGGATATACCGATGGAGAACTCCTCTTCCAGAGCCACGCCCAGCTCGACAAGGTCCAGGGAGTCCGCTCCCAGGTCCTCGACGAATGACGCGTTGTTCGTCACCTCCTCCGGCTTGACGTTCAGCTGCTCCACGACCACGTTCTTTACGCGCTCCTCGACGGTGGACACTCCGCGGCCTCCTGCTCCGACGTGCATGGGAACGGACACGACCCGCATATTCTCCGATCGGTCCACGCAGCGAGCTCCGCCGCCCATCCCTGATGGGTGATGCTCGCTGGGCTCTGTCCCGTCTGGCGCCATGCCCGCCCGGCCGGGGGTAGCAGCGCCTGTAGCAACGGGCGCGTCGTCGGCGGACGACCATGTACGCCGACGTACATCGTGACCTGTGGACAAGCCGACGCAGCAAGGAGCGGAGCTTGCCTTCTTCACCCCGTGCAGGCTGATCAGTTCCCACATCGCCGAGAGCCGGTCGGCCGCCGCCTCGTCACTGCTCATCGCCGGCCTCTTGGCGATGCCGCCCGGACCTGGAACTCAGTCCTGACGCTCAGCCATGACCGTTCGCCCGACGGGCCGCCGCTACTTCCAGATACCGAACTGCTCGACGTAGGCCTGGCCGGTGACGTGCGTGCCGTCGACCGTGCCGGTCACGGTGGACGCTGCCTCGTTGATGCCCGGAGTGAACGGCAGTCCTGCCTGGATCTCCTGCAGCGTGGGCGTTGCGGTGACGGTGAGCGTGGTCCTGCCCCTCTTTGCCAGGCTGGGGATCTCCACGGTCCACTTACCTGCGTAGCGCTGACCGGTGGTGGGGCTGGTCTGAAAGTCGGTCGCACCCTTGGCCAGCGGGTTCACGGAAACGACGCTCTCCGAGCCGTCCGGATGCAGCACGGTGGCCCAGTGCTGCTCGCCCTGCGCGCTGTAGAGGTCCGAGAGGCTGATCGAGTCGCCGTTGTGCAGCTGAATGGACATCCAGGTCCACTTGCGCAGCTGGCTCCAGTCCCACTGGCCCCACTGGCGGTCGAGCCAGGACTTACCGGTGATCTTGCTGGCCTTGCCGTCCACGGTGACGGTCCCTGAGGTCTCCAAGTTCGGCAGCGAGTAGTAGTAGCTGGAGCCTCCCAGGACGGGGATGAGCCCGGTGCCGTTCTCGTACATCGGGGCGCCCCTGGCGTTCAGCGTGAGGTCGAGCGTCCCGCCGGGCAGCGTCGCGGTCAGGTGCATGGCGTTCATCGGGCCGGACAGCGTGGCGTTGGGCATACGTACGTCGAGCTGGGTGGTCGACGCGCTGAAGGTGCCGGGCTTGTTCATGACTTGCTGCGAGTAGTACCTGCCCGACGTGATGTCGTTGATGGCGATCTCGGTGACCCCACTCGAGGTGAGCTGCACCTCGTAGCCGAACTTGTGTCCATGGGCGGCGACTTGGCCCACGGTGTACCACCACTCCTCGCCGACGCCCGGGTGCGCCGCCTGGTCGGCCGGAAGGTGCACGAAGGTGGGAATCGCTGCGACGGGCGCGCTCGGCTCCTGGGGCGCGGCAGGACCGGCCTGGCCGGTGGCGGCCGAACTCGCCTGGGGGGTCGCCACGGCGAGGGCAGCCGCGACCCCGGCCGCAGCCAGGCCACGGAACCTGTGGGATGCGAGAATCGAGGGTAGGGGCATGGCGGATTCCTTCCAGCTTTCAGGTCCCGCTGACGGCGGCGGCTACGTGCCGAGTGCGTTGTAGACGATGAGCGCGGTGGCGGTGGCGGTGGCGGTGGCGGTGTCGGTGTCGGTGTCGGTGTCGGTGATCGTCTGTTCGGTGGGGCGGGGGTCCCAGCCGAGCTGGGTGCGTGCTTTGCTGCTGTCGACGAGCCTCTTGCGGCCGCGTTCCAGTTCTCCACGACCTGCAGGCCCTCGTGGATCTCCTTGCGCATCTCCTCATCACTGAGGTAGTCGCAGATGAACGCCGTACGCACCACCCGCCCCAGCTCCTCGATGGCCTGGTAGGCCGGGTGCTTGGGGCCGCCCTTGGTGAACCGGCGGAGCACCTGCTCGGCCTCGGCGGCGCCCAGCCGCAGGGCGGTGGTGTACTTCACGATCTGGTCGTACTGCTGGGCGATCAGGTCCCAGCCGATGGTCTTGCCGGAGAGAACCGGTGCCAGGGTGGGCCGGTTCTTGTCCTCGCCGGCCGCCGACCGGTACAGCCGCGAGCGGCCGATGTTCTTCAGCCGGGGCATCAGCCGGAAGTCCAGCATGTGCGCGAGAGCCTGTCACGATTTCCGTGTAAGCCAGAGATGAAAAACTTACGCGTTCATGCTATCGGAAGGGTAGGCGTCCGGGGAGGAGGTTCGCGAGCGAGTTGAGTGCGACTTTCCACCCGTGGATCCTGGTTCCGGACTCCCCGCCCCGGTGACTCGATATGTTACGGAGCCCGAGATGGAGCAGCTTCATTGCCGCGTCGCGGTCCGGGAAATGCCCCCGGTTCTTCGTGATTTTCGAGGGGCCGGGACTGCCAGGCCTTGCTCTCGTCGACGACGACCTCGGTGACATGCGAGATCAGTTCCCGGGAGGCCTGGACCCCGTAGACCTCGCGCAGGTGCGCCTCGATGTCGCGGGTCGTCATGCCCCGTGAGTACAACGACACCGATCGTGTCGTCGAGGTTCCGCGGCGCGCCCGTTTCGCCACGATCGTCGGCTCGAAGGAGCTGTTCCGGTCACGTGGTACCTCGATCTCGACCGGCCCGTTCCGTGTCGACACCGTCTTCGTGGACTTCCCGTTCCGGGAGTTTCCCGTGTCCTGACCGGCCGGATCACCCATCTCGTAGCCGAGATGGTCCGTCATCTCGACCTGCAGGGCCCGTTCGAGGACGGCCTTCGTCATCTGGTTCAACAGGCCGTCGACGCCGCCGATCGGTGTTCCGGTCGCTTTCGCGTCCGTCAACAACGTGTCGATCGCCTCGGGTGCGAAAGCGTCGTCGATCCTCTTTGCCGCCGCTTCGTCTTTTGTCCGAAGCGTCGTGCTCTGTGTCATTCGGTGTCCCTTTCCGACCCGCCCGATCAAGGTAGATCGATCCTGGTCCACCTCCGGCTTACACAGTCGTCATGACACGCCCCGGCGCGGGCCTTACCGGCGATGTCCGCGGCAGCGGTGTGCCGGCCGGTGTAGTGGCGATCGACGTCTTCAACGTTGCCACCGAGCCGCTGAGTAGCGGGTCGTCGACGTCGCGGGCGTAGAGCTCGGCGAGGGAGGCGAAGCGGCGGGCGGCCGCGTCGTCGCCGAGGTTGAAGGCGAGCCAGCCGGCGGTGAACGAGAACAGGCCCGCCATCACCGTCACCCGGGTACGGACCCGCGCTGACAGCCGGCTGTCGAGGAGCCGTTCGTCGAGCTCGTCGAGGGTCAGCGGATCCGGGTCGGCGGAGGCGACCCGCCGGGACACCTCGGCGGCGATCCCCGCGGCGACCGTCAACGCGCCGGCCTGGACGAACTCTCGTCGGTCCGTGGTCGTCTCCTCCTCGGCCTCTCGGGCCGGACCGTCCTGGTCCTGGCCGCCGCCAGCCTCCGCGCGGGCTCGTAGTTCACCGAGGCGCAGCGCCTGGTCCGCCGCGCGGATCCGATCACCCAGCCCGGTCAGCTCACCCGCGGTGCCGAACACGTCGTCATAAGCCTGGAGAACATGCCGGGCCGGGAGCCGGCCGCTGTTCCGGATCGCCGAGGCATTCTTGCGGTCATAGCGGGTCCGTGCTTCCAGTTGGACACCGGACAGATCGTGCCGCTCCTGAAGCTGTCGGAACCGGGCCGCGAGCTGCTGTTTCAGACCCTCGACGTCGTCAGCATCCACGGCGGTTCCCCTCAGCCGTCGGCGGGTGTCGGGTGGGACATCGTCTCCCACCCCCCGGGCGCACGATCTCACCGTTCCCGCGCCACGTCACCCGCTGTGTCATGGGTCGTGCACGGCGGGAAACAGCCCGGCCACTTCCCCACACGGACCGGTCATCGCCCTGCCTGCGAAGCCCCCCACCCGCGGCGCCCTCGTCGTGTCCACACGCCGCGGGTGGGGAGCCTCAACCCACCCATCAAAAAGGAGACCGGCTATGAACCACGAGAACCCAGCCCCGCCTCGGGCCGCCGTGGCACTCGTCGACCTGCCGAGCCCGCATCTTGCCGGCGAGCGTGCCGCGGTGATCCTCGACGCGATCGAGGCGCACCCGGAGTTCGATCGGCTGCGGGCGAGCACCCTGAAGTACCCGACGTGCTGGGCGACGTTCACCGGCTATCCGCTGATCGCCGAGTGGGACCTCGACGCCGACGGGCCGCACCTGTTCGTCGAGGCGCTGCGCACGATGGCGATGAAGGCGGGCACCCTCGCCGCGCGTCCCTGGCAGGGCACGCGCCCGACCAGCAGCCCGGGTGTCCCAGCCACCGAAGCTGCCATGCAGCTCAACGCGCTGGGCCTGACGGTGGATCAGCGGACGGTTCTGATCGCCGCCTCAGTGGAGAACTTCTGCCCGCGACACTGTGACGCACTTGGCGCGTTGTAGGTCAGGCTGTTCGGTCGACGGCCGAGGCAGGGCCCGGGGGCAGCCGGTAGGACACCCCGGGCTGAGGTCCACCGTCGCGGGATCGTCCGGTGCGGGTGCCTTCTCTGCCGCCGCCTGACCGACCTTCACGCGGTTATGGTGCGCGGAGTGCGGTGATCGACTCGACGAGTCCGTTGTGTTCGAGCTGCCGCAGGATGTCGTCGACGGACTCGGGAGGGTTCGTTCGAGAGTCAGCGATCTGTCGGATGGCTGCGGCAACCGTCTGCACTCGGATGCCGACCTGGTCCAAGACGAACGCATCGGGTGACTTGGCTTCGACGCCCCATGGTTCCAGGCAGGCGGCAGGAAAGTCCTTCAGGTTCCGAGTGACGATGACCTGCGCACCGGCCTTGATCGCAGCGGCCAGCACATGCCGATCTTTGAGGTCGGGGAGTTTGAGACCCTCGATCAGTGGCTCGTAGTCAGACACCAAGACGTCTCTGATGGCCCCGTTCATGAGGCTGCGGAGGCGCTCGAGCTTCTCGGACGGAATGTCTGGCCGGTTCCGGCCGATCGCGGTGATCGTCTCATCGAGGATCTCGTTGGTCCACTTCGCATGGACCAGACCTGACTGTGCGATCCGGATCAACAGGTCGCGCAAGGTGTTCGGGTAGAGCACGTTGGCGTCGTAGACCACCGTGAAGGCCATGGGTCAGTACAGCCCCAGTTCCTGGGTCAGCTCGGTCAGATCATCGGCCGCGCGCCGCCGCTCCAGATCGTCGCGGCTTGTGTACTCATGAAGGTCACGGAACTTGATCCGCCGGTGGGTGCCGACTAGACGGTAGGGGATCTTGTCGGACTCAAGTAGCTTGATCAGGTAGGGTCGCGACACGTTCAGGAAGTCGGCTGCCTGCTGGGTGGTCAACTCGGCAGAGTCGGGTATGACGTTGACGCCCTCACCCTGCGCCAGAAGCAAAAGGATCTTGGCGAGCAGGACGGTGGCTTCCCGCGGGACAACCAGGGCGTCAGCACCGGCCAGCTCGCCCTGAATTGTGTCCTGATCGACGCCAGGGTGCGTCGTGAGGTACTCGCCGATGCGGCGCGCTGCCCGCCGGGCAAGCTCCGCACCTGGGTCCCGCCTAGCGGTGTTGTCAACCGAGCCGGGCATCTCCGCCACCTCCATCGACATTCGCAGCCCCGTCCGCTAGTGCTCAGGGCTCCAACCGCATCATCCGCAGCAGACGCAATATTCGCAAGCGCTGTGGGTGAGTCGTCATCCGGCCATGCCTACGGCCTGCGTAGCGAGCGCCAGAGCGTGCTGTCGTCGCCTCCACCATCGTGGCCGCCGTGGCTCCTCCGGCCTGGCGGCCGACCCGCGACGTGCCAGCCCAGACAACATCCATCCCGCCGTGTGGCTCGAACCGGGCCAGGTCACGGAGCGTCCCGCCGACGAGGGAACGCCCGGTGCGGACATGGTGCGGACACCCGGCCCACTTTCAGCCCCTCGACGGCCATCGTCCGCACCCGTCCGCGACGCGAAACCCTTTACGTTGCAATTACTTTCGCTTACTCGCACTCGCGGCCACTCGGCCGTCGGGGGAGTTCGAATCTCTCATCCTCCGCAAGGGATCTTGACTCCTGGGCGGGATGTTCGTCGTGACCTTGCCCGACGGCGCGGACCAGGTCACGATCTTGCGGTCTCAGGTCTGGTCTCACTCACCCTGCTGGAGGCGGCGGGCCGGCATCACCGGCATCACCGACGTGTAGAGGCACGGTGAGCCTGGGCGCGCTTGCTTGTTCGTGTGACCTTGGGGGTGCGCAGCGTCAGTTTCGGGTGGGGCCGATATGCCCGCCGGGCTGGTCGGGCGCGGGCCACCAGCTCGCGGATGCGGGCGCTGACCTGGTGCGGGCGTTCCAGGATGACGGCGTGGCCGGCGCCCTTCTCGACCCAGAGTTCGGCCTGGGGCAGGGCCTTGGCCAGCGTGCGGCTGTGTTCCAGCGGGGTCATGACGTCGGCGTCGCCGACGAGCAGCAGGGTGGGGATGTCGCGCAGCGCGCCGGCGGCGGCCAGCCGATCGTGGTCGAGCAGGGTGGGCAGGAAGGCGCCGACCACGGGAATCGGGGTGCTTGCGATCATCTCCTCCAGGGAGTGGACCACCGGCTCCGGCACCCGGGTCGAGCCGAACCCGACCCGGCGAGTCAGCGCACGTGACACGCTGCTGCCCCGCCATCGGATCCGTTCCAGCAGCGACGGGGCGTGCTGCATCCCGACGGCCACCCCGGGCAGGACGCGCCGCGCCGCCGCGGTGATACCGGCCGGCAGCCCGAACGCCAGGCGGGTCAGTTCGCCCGCGCTCGTGGACAGCAGGGCCACGGCGATGATCCGGTCGCCGAACAGCTCCGGGTGCGTCTCGGCCAACCCGAGGACGGTCATCCCGCCCATCGAGTGGCCGATGAGCACGACCGGACCGGTCGGCGCCCGGTCGTCGAGGACCCGGTGCAGGTCGTCGGCGAGCTGGGCGATGGTGCAGTGCTCGACGTCGGACGGGCCGGACCGGCCGTGCGCGCGCTGGTCGTAGCTGACCGTGCGCCCCAGATCGGCCAGATCCTGGCGCTGGAAGTGCCAGGCGTCCGCGGTCATGCAGAAGCCGTGGACGAAGACCAGGGTCATCGCCGCGGCCCGGTCCGCGGCCGGCCGCGGACCGGGCGGAAGCGGCGCTCAGTCTTCGGTGCGCAGCCAGTGGGCGGCGTAGGCGTCGAGGTCCAGGCGCAGGGATCCGTCGTCGTCCACGGTCCGGACGGTGCCGGCCTGCTCGCCGAGCAGCTCGACGAGCCGGGTGCCCGGGTCGACATCTTTCAGCGGGAGGGTGACGCTCGTCGGCGAGTCGGCGAAGTTGTGCAGGGTGAGCACGGCCCGCCCGTCGTGCTCCGTCCAGTGCGCCAGCACGGACGCGGTGTCGTGGTCGAGGGTGGCGCCGGCACCCCAGGCGAGCTCGGGGCACTGCCGGTAGCGGCGCACCAGCGCGGCCACCCAGGAGAACAGCGAGGTGGGATCGTGGCGCTGCGCCGCCACGTTGACCTTCGCCGGGCCGTACTCGCCCCGGACGACGGGAGCGGGCAGGCGGTCCGCGTCCACGTCCGGGTCCACGGTCGAGAAGCCGCCGTTCGGGCCGTCGGACCACTGCATGGGGACCCGGACCGCCTCGCGGCCGGGGATGTCGAGGTTCTCACCCATCCCGATCTCCTCGCCGTAGAACAGCGTCGGCGTGCCGGGCAGGGCGAACAGCAGGCTGTAGACCATGCGGATGCGGGCGGGGTCGCCGTCGAGCATCGGGGGCAGGCGCCGGCGCAGACCCCGGCCGTAGAGCTGCATGTCCTCGCGCGGGCCGAAGGCGGCGAACACCTCCTGACGTTCGTCGTCGTCGAGTTTGTCGAGGGTGAGCTCGTCGTGGTTGCGGACGAAGGTCGCCCAGTGACCGTCCTTCGGCGCGGGCGGCCGGGCGCGCAGCGTCTCGAGCAGCGGCGTCGCGTCGTGGCGGGCCAGTGCCAGGTAGAGCTGCTGCATGCCGGGGAAGTCGAAGCACATCGTGAGCTCGTCGCCGTCCTCGTCCCCGAAGAACCGGCGGGTGTCGTCGTAGGGCAGGTTGACCTCGCCGAGCAGGATCACCTCCCCGTTGCGGCGGGAGACGAACGCGCGCAGGTCGCGCAGGTACTCGTGCGGGTCGGGCAACGCCTCGGCGTCCGCGGCGCCGTCGGTCTCCAGCAGGAACGGCACCGCGTCCACCCGGAAACCGGATAGGCCGAGCTCGATCCAGAAGCCCATGATCCGCGCGATCTCGTCGCGGACCGCGGGGTTCGCCACGTCCAGGTCGGGCTGATGCTTGTAGAAACGGTGCAGGTAGTACTGGCCGGCGGCGTCGTCGTACTGCCAGACGCTGTCCTCCTGGTCGGGGAAGACGACGTCGGACGGGCCGTCGGCCGGGGGCTCGTCCCGCCAGACGTAGTAGCCCCGGTACGGCGAATCCCGGCTGCCGCGGGCGCTGACGAACCAGGGGTGCTGGTCGGAGGTGTGGTTGACGACCAGGTCGGCGATCACCCGGATGCCCCGGTCGCGGGCCACCAGGAGGAACTCCACCAGGTCGCCGTGGGTGCCCAGCCGGGGGTCGACGCCGTAGAAGTCGGTGATGTCGTAGCCGTCGTCACGGTCGGGCGACGGGTAGAAGGGCATCAGCCAGATGCAGGTGACCCCGAGTTCGTGCAGATAGTCGATCCGCTGGGCGAGGCCGCGGAAGTCGCCGCAGCCGTCGCCGTTGCCGTCGGCGAAGGTCTCCACGTCCAGGCAGTAGATGACGGCGTTCTTCCACCACAGGTCGGCGGTTCGGCTCAGTCGCATCGTCGCCCGCCTCAGCTTTCGCCGGATCCGGCCTGCTCCGCCTTTGTGACGGCGTCGGGTAGGCCGCCCGGTGAGATCTTCTTATGTGGCGAGTGGATACCGCATACGGTCATTTTGCGGTGTTGCCCCGCGGCCGGCGGTGTATCCCCATCGGTGGAATCTTGTTGTCGCGCCGGCCGACGCGCTGCTCTCCCTGCGCCGGGCGGGGATCGAGGCGCTGCGCGAGGACCGGGCGGACGACCCGGGCGACATCGTGGACGCGCCCGAGACCTGAGCCCCGGGCGACCGGCGCCGCTGCGCACCGGTAGGCCGGCAGCGCCGAGGGAGCGTCGTCGGCGCCGGTTCCCAGGCCCGAGTGACCCGGATCGTGGCGAGCCCACCGCCGTGGGCTCGGCCGCCCCGACGGCCGGGCTCGTTTACCCGGCGGGCTCCCGGACACCGGGCGGCAGAGCGGTCCGCGCGGTGGAGGTGGGGCGATGAAGGCGGCTACCTGGCACGGCAGGCGGGACGTCCGGGTGCAGGACGTGCCCGATCCCAGGATCGAGGAACCGACGGACGCGATCGTCCGGATCACGACCACGAACATCTGCGGATCCGACCTTCACCTGTACGAGGTCCTCGGGGCGTTCATGCGCGAGGGCGACATCCTCGGGCACGAGCCGATGGGGATCGTCGAGGAGGTCGGGCCCGAGGTCACCAGTCTGAAGGCGGGGGACCGGGTCGTCGTCCCGTTCCAGCTCGCCGGCCGACGGCGCGTCGGGGCTGTCGTCGGGCAGCGGGTGAAACCAGTTCTCTTCCACGAGGAATGCTTCCAGGGTTTCACGTTCGCCGGCGGCGCTGGCCTGCACGACCCGCAGGGCCGGCGGGCGTGGCGATGGCGGCTGCACGCCGGCAACCGGAACGCGACACGTTCTGAGCGACGGCCCTGCCCGGCCGGTCATCCGTCGACGGGGACGGCGTGTCGGGGCGTCCGGAGGGTCAGCCGGTCGGCGGGCGCAGGAGGTCGATGCGGTGGCGGGCCGCGTCGGTGAGATAGATGGCGCCGTGTGGGCCGACGGCGATGTCCGAGGGCTGCTCCGCCTGGTGGGTGAGCGGGTGGACCAGGTGGTCGGCCGTCATGAGCCGGACGTTCGCGCCGTCGGGATCGACAGTGAGCAGGGAGCCGTCGGCGGTCGTCGCGAGCATGCGGGGGCGGCCGATGTCCGCCTGGTGCGCGGGCACCACGCCGTCGCGGGCGCCGCCGTAGAACACGCCCGCGACGGTGCTGACGGTCGCGTCGGGCGAGATCATCCGGATGCAGCGGTTGTCGGTGTCCGCCACGTAGACGCGGCCGTCGGCCGCGCGGACGACATCGTGGGGGCGCCGCAGCTGGGCGAACCGGGCGGGACCGCCGTCACCCGACCGGCCGGGCAGCCCGATTCCGGCGAACGGGTGGACCCACCCGTCGGGATCGACGATCAGGATCCGGTGGTTGCCCGTGTCCGCGAGGTAGACCAGCCCGGTGGGATCGACGCAGACGGAGTGCGGCCGGTTGAGCGCCACCGTCGGCCCGGGGCCGAACCCGGAGCGGTTGGCCGAACCGGCGGCCGAACCGGCGGCTGAACCGGACGTCGGGCCGGGGGTCGGACCCGTTGCCGCGCTGGTGACAGAGCCGGTGGCGAGGCCGGCGACGGTGGTGATGCGACCGGCCACGTCGACTCGGCGAATCCGGTTGTTGAAACTGTCCGCGATGAGGACGGAGCCGTCGGGGGCCACGGCGAGTCCGCAGGGAGCGTCCAGCTCGGCCTCGGTCGCCGGGCCGCCGTCGCCGCGCCCGCCGCTCTTGCCGGAGCCGGCGACGTGGATGACCGCGCCGCCCGGGGCGATGGCGATCACCCGGTTGCGTCGTCGCTGCGAGACGTAGAGCGTGCCGTCGCAGGCCACGGCCAGGCCATAGGCGTACTCGGCGGAGATCGGGAACCGTCGTTCGTCCGCCGGGGCTTCCGGCGCGGTGGGGGTCGCGGACGGGACCGGGGTCTCTGGCCGAGCGGCCCGTCGACCACCGCGCCGGGCTAGCCGGATGCTTGGCCGCCCACGCCACCGCGGGGCCTCGCCGTCACCGGAACCCGACGGTTCGGCGACGGCCCGTGACCCAGGCCGTTCGACGACCGTCTCCATCTCCGTCTCCGCGTCCGCGTCCGCGCCTGCGCCTGCGTCGACATCCGCCGGCCCGCGGGGTCCGCTCGGGGGAGGGGCGAACTCGGGCGGAAACCCAGTCGGATGCGACCCTGGCCCGAGCGGCTGCAGCTGCGACCCTGGCGGCTGCGGCTGCGGCTGCGGCTGCGGCTGCGGCTGCGGCTGCGGCTGCGGGGGTGCGGGTGCGGGTGCGGGTGCGAGCGCGGGCCAGGCGGCGGGGCTGGCACCGCGGGCGGCGTCGCGGATCTCGTCGTCGAGGCGCAGGGGGATCGGGGCCCTCGACAGCCAGGCCGGACCGAGGGTGCGTGCCGCCGCGGTCGCCAGTTCCAGGGCGAAGGCGCGGGCGGAGTGCGGTCGGGCGCCGGGGTCCTTGCGCAGGACCCGCTCGACGACGGCGGCCAGGGCCGGGGGGACGGTCGTCAGGGGCGCCGGCGTCACCGCCAGGTGATGGTTCATCAGCTCCAGCACCGGCATGCTGCGCGGGAACGGCGGCCGTCCGCTCATCAGTTCGTACAGGACGATGCCCAGGGCGTAGAGGTCGCAGCCCGGACCGAGGGGCCGTCCGTCGATCTGCTCGGGTGCCATGTAGACGGGGGTGCCGACGAGGGTGCTGGCCATCGCGGCCGAGTCCCGCATGAGTTTGGCGATGCCGAAGTCGGTGACCTTCAGCAGGCCGTCGGAGGCGAACAGCATGTTGTCCGGTTTGACGTCACGGTGCAGGATCTCGCCCGCGTGGGCGCACTCCAGGGCGGCGGCGGCGGCGAGCCCGGCGGCGCAGACCGCGTCGAGGGTCAGGCCGTCGGCGGCCCGGGCCCGCATGCTGCCGCCGGGCAGCCGTTCCATCACGAGCAGGCAGAGCTCGTCGGCCTCGACGTAGTCGTAGACCCGGACCACGTGGGGATGGTCGAGGCCGGCGAGCACCCGGGCCTCGTCCTGGAAGCGGTCGGTCCCGCGGCCGGGGGGCGGGTCGGCGCCCGCCGTCAGGACCTTGATCGCGACGTCTCGTTCGAGGCGGCGGTGCCGGCCGGCGAGGACCAGGCCGTAGCCGCCGCGCCCGAGGATGGGGCCGATCTCGTACGCGGACAGTGCGTTCGCAATCAGCTCACGATCGATGATCAACCGCGTCGGCCCCCGACCTCTCAGGTACAGGGTGGATCATAGGTGAGCCCCGGCAGGTGCTGCTTCCATTCTTCGCGGGTCAGCCGATCGCCGGCGGTCCGGCAGATGCGATCGATGACGGCGTCCGCGTCGAGCGGCCAGATGAACCCGGTGACCTGGTAAGGCGCCCCGGCCAGGAAGCTACCGTCCGGGCTGAACGCGATCTCGGCGAAGCTGTTGTACCGGCCGTTCAGGGTCGCTCGCGGTTTCGGGTTCGAGGGATCGGACAGGTCCCACATCCGAACGGTTCCATCGCCCACGCCGGCAGCCATCAGCGCGGTCCTCGGCTGGAAGTCGATCGAGTTCACCCCGATGCCCAGCCCGCTGATGGCCGGCAGGGCTCGGGGACGGGCCCGGTCGGAGACGTCCCACAGGTTGATCTGGGGCGTGTAGCTGCCCGCCGCGAGCGTCCGGCCGTCGGGGGAGAAGGCCAGGGTGATCAGGGCCGTCGAAAGCCCGGTCAGGGTGGCCACGGTGGTTGGCCGGTTCGGGTCGCGGACGTCCCACAGCCGGATGGTGCGATCGCTGCTGCCCGAGGCTAGGGTCCGCCCATCGGGGCTGAACTGGACCGCGGTGATGTCGTAGCGGTGCCCGGTCGTGCGGGCCGTCTGGCGGGGCCGGGCCGGATCGGAGATGTCGTACAGGGACAGCACGGGTTCGGTGCCGGCCAGCGCGAGCAGGCGTCCGTCGGGGCTGACCGAGAGCGAGCTCAGGCCGCCGATGCCGGGATGCACCGTGCTGAGCAGGCGGGGCTTGCGGCGATCGGCCAACGACCAGAACGACATCTCGGCCGCGAAGTCCGGCGAGTCGTTCGTGGTCGTCGTGATCAGGGTCCGGCCGTCGGGGGTGAACCCGACCGCGTCCACCGGCCCGTTGAATCCGGTCAGCTCGGCGGTGGGAACCGGACGGTCCCGGTCACCGACGTCCCACAGCCGCACCGTCTGGCCGTAGTCGCCGGTGGCCACCAGTCTGCTGTCCGGATGGACGGCGACGGACCAGAGGAACTTGCGATGGCCGACGAGCGCCGCCCCCGGGACGTCCCACAGCCGCAGCGCACCGTCGTCCGCGCCCGAGGCCAGGGTCCGGCCGTCGGGGCTGAACGCCAGGCTCCACGGCTTCGAGCCGTGCGCCAACGAGGCGATGGCATCGGAGTGCCGGGCCGGGTCGTAGACGCTGACCGAACTGGTCGAAGCGACCGCCACAAGATCGTCCAGTGAGCTCACCGCGACCGCCTCGACGGGCTTGGTGGTGTCGATGACCTGCATGACCTTCGGCTGGGCGGGGTCGCGGACGTCATAGACCCGGGCGGTGGTGTCGTCGCTGCCCACCACCGCGGTGTGGCCGTCCGGGGCATAGGCGACCGCCCGGACGCGGTTGGTGTCGTCGAGCACCACGCTGGAGTCGACCTGGCTGGTCAGGCCGGCGGTCAGGGTCGGGCGGGCCGAATCGGTGAGGTCCCACAGCAGGGCCCGGCCGTCGTCGCCGCCGGTGAGCAGCCGCCGGCCGTCCGGGCTGAAAGCCAGTGCACGGACCTCTCCGGTGTGCGCGGTCAGCGCGGCGCCCGGCGCGATCGCGGCCGGGTCGTCGACGTTCCACAGCCGGACCTGGGAGCCGAAGCCGCCGGTGGCCAGCAGCCGGCCGACCGGGCTGAACGCCAACCCGTAGATCGTGGTGGTGGCGCCGCGCAGCACACCGGCAGGACGCGGGTGTGCGGGATCGGCGATGTCCCAGAATCTGACCGTCCGGTCATCGCTGCCGGTGGCGAGCAACCGGCCGTCGGCTGAGAAGGCCACCGATTTCACGGCCAGGGTGTGTCCCTTGATCGTGCTCAGCGGGTCGTGCCGCGCCGGCTGATCGGCCGCCCAGAGCGCGACCGTCCAGTCGTCGCTGGCCGTGGCGACCAGCCGGCCGTCCCGGCTGTAGGCCACGGCGCCGATGGGCCGGGTGTGGCCGCCAAGGTGCCGGGTGGCGAACCCGTGGCCGTTGGAGAACGTGCCGAGCAGGGAGCCGCGCGCCTCGGCCGTCGGGGCCAGCCGGTAGGCGACCGCGGCCAGCTGCGCCGCCACCAGCGGATCGGTCGAGGCCAGGACGGAGGACTGGATGCCGATCTGCCGGGAACGGGCCTCGTCGCGCTGGTCGGCGATGTGCGAGCGCTGCGCGAACGCGAACGCCATCGCGGCCGAGGCGAACAGGAACAGCACCGTGAGGGCGGCGACGAGCTGGCGCAGCCGACGGGAACGGCGGGCCTCGGTCCGCTGCCCGGCCTTCTCGGCGGCGAAGGATGCGGCGAGGAAGTCCTGCCCGGTACCGCCCAGCTCGGAGCGGTGGTCGCGGGTCTGGGCCCACTCCCGGATCGCGGCCAACCGGCTGCCGGTGAACAGATAGGACGAGTCGCGGCCCCGCTCGTCCCAGGACGTCGCGGAATCGATGATCTGCTGGCGGGTGACCGCGCCGGCCCGGTCGACGTCGATCCAGTCCCGCAACCGCGGCCAGGAGCGCAGGAGCGCCTCGTGCGAGAGCTGGACGTCATCGGCATCCACCGAGACGAGCCGGGCGTCGACGAGCGCCCCCAGCACACCGGCCGCGCCGCCCGCCCGGCCGTCGGCCGCCCTTGCGGCCGGGCTGTCTGCCGGGCCGTCTGCCGGGCTGTCGGTCGGGCTCGGGTCCAGCCCGGACAGAAGGTCGTCCCGTCGCACCCGGCGGCGGGTGTCCTCGGTGCCCTCGCCGAACCGGACCAGCCGCAGCACCAGCTGGCGGGCGACGTCCTGGCCCGCGGCGTCCAGCGCGCCGTAGGTCTCCTCGGCGGTCTGGGCGATGGCCCCGTGCACGCCGCCGACCCGTAGGTAGTCCGAGACGGTCATGTCGGCGCCGGACCGGGCGTCCCAGGTCGCGCGCAGCGCGTGGGCGAGCAGCGGCAGCGATCCCGGGTCGGCGACCACGTCGTTCTCGGCCGCGCCGATGTCGTGCACCATCAGGTCGACGAGCCCCGGCTCGACGTCGACGCCGGCCGCCCGCGCCGGTCTGGTGATGGCGTCGCGGACCTCGGCCGACGTCATCGGGCCGACCACCACCTGGCCGGTGGCCAGGGCGTCGACCAGCTCGGGGTGGGCGGCACACCAGCCGTAGAAGTCGGCCCGGACACCGAGGACGACCACCGCCGGCGGCGTTGAGTGACCGTCGGTGCTCGAGGCGGCTACCAGGGCCCGGATGAACGCCGTGCGTTCGGCCTTGTCCGCGCAGAGGGTGAACGTCTCCTCGAACTGGTCGACGACGATCACGATCCGGGCGGGCGTCGCGGCCGCCGACGGACGCAGGGCCAGGATCTCGCGCAGCGCGGCGGGAAAACTGTCCGGACGGGCGAGCACGTCGAGGTGCGCGGGACCGAGGACGGGCAGCCCGGCAGCGCGGGCCACCTGGCGGGCGAGGGTCTCGGCCGGATGCTCCCCGGGGGCCATCAGGATCTGGGGCCAGGACCGGGAGCCCGGCACCGCACCGGCGGCCAGCGCCGGCAGCACGCCAGCCCGCACCAGCGAGGACTTACCCGAACCGGATGCGCCCACCAGCACCAGCGGACCGGCGCCGGCCAGACGGCCCTCCAGCCGGGCCAGCGCGTCCGCGATCGCGCGTTCCCGGCCGAAGAAGACCAGGCGGGAATCGGCGTCGAACGACGACAGGCCGGGGTACGGGCTCGGTAGTGCATCCGTGGCCGGCTGGTCTTCGGGTTGATTCCACGGCGCCCCGCCGGCGGCGCCACCCGAGCCGGCGGCGCCCCCCGATCCGATCCGAACGGCGCGGTCCCCGGCCGGTGCGGCCGACCCGGTCGGCGGGGCGGGCAGGATGCTCGGGGTGAACACCGGTCCGGGCCCGTCGGTCAGGACGGTCGTGCGGGCTGGTTCCCGTTCGACGAGCGGCGGTGTGTGGGCCGAGTTGAAGGTCAGGATCGCCGTGTCGGATCCCGGCACGGGGTGATGCTGCACGGAGCCGGAGCCGGAGCCGGAGCGGGCCGCGCGGCGCTGGACGATCCGCCGGGCGACATGGCCCACGGACAAGGGGGACGGACCGTCCGGATCTCCGTTGACGATCAGACTCTCGAGCTCGGTCCACAGTGCCAGGGCGGGTCCGTCGGCGGAACAGGCCAGGATCTCGACGTCGGCCGCCTGCGGTGGCAGCCCGTCGAGGGAAATCGGGATCAGGACCGGATCCGAGCCCGCGGCGGCGTGCTGGCTTGGGACCGGCCGGTTCGAACCGGCCTGCGGGATGAGTCGGGTCGTGATCCCGTCCAGCAGGAGGATGCGCGTCGGGGCCCGGGAGGCGGCGAGGGTCGCCACCAAGGTCGGCAGGCCGACGGTGGTGTAGGCAAGACCGCCGGACTGGACCGGGGCGGCCATTGTCGTGCCGGTGCCGGTGCCGGTCGAGGCGGTGATGGTGGTGGTGGATGCGGCGGTGGCCAGCTGGGCTGTCCCGGTCGCGTCGATGAACACCGGCCCGGCGTAGTAGACGACCAGCGCGTTGTCGGCCTGCTCGGTGGCCTCGGCGAGCGCTGCGCCGACATCCATCGGGGTGGCCGGGTTCCACAGCGTCCGCAGGCCTTCGGTGGGAAGTCCGCACCGCTGCTGGAACAGCCGGCTCAGCCCGGTCACGGCCGCTTCGACGGCCGACCCCTCGGAGACGGTGGGGGTCCCGATGAGGAGTACCCGTGCACCCGGTGCGGTCAGTAGCCAGGCAGCCGCGCTGCGGGAGGCTTCTGCGGCGGACATGATCTCGATGGCCCCCTGATCAGCCGGGGATCACGAGAACGCCCGTCCGTCCCAGCCCCCCGGTCTGGTGTTTGCGACGCTGGCTCCGATGATAGGGACAGCAACGCCCGATGAATCCGTCCTGCGACGACATTGGCCGGATCCTGTCCGCCGAGCGACATCCGAAGCGCGGCCGATGGGGTGGCGCGCCCCCGGGCGGGCGCCGCCGTGTCGCCGACCACTCGGATATTCGTCTAGATGATAAGCGCCGCCGGTTCGCCGATCCGAGGCGGCGGATGACCCGTGAGGTGCTTACGGTCGTGCTTGCGGGCCGCCGTCGCCGGCCACTATCATCTAGACGATAGGAAGGGTGGGCGGTCGGCGTGGCGGGACATGCCTGCGGTCGCGGTGCCGATCGGTCGTCGCTGCGGGCGGCTGTCCGCCTGAGCCGCCAGATCGTCCCGAGTGCCGCGCCCGGCGGGCATGATCCGGCCGCGGAAGACGCATCAGGGCTCGACCCGGCCAACACGGCGAACGGGGTTCCCATGTCCTTGTCGGCCACGTCTGGAGCGTTATGACAAACGAAGAGGTTCGCACGCGGGTGGGGGTCGCCGACCTGCTGGCCAAATACCAGTTTCTCGCCGACTCGGGCAAGATTCGGCAGCTGTCCGCGCTGTTCACCGCCGACGCGGTGTTCGAGAACAACACCGGCCGGCACCACGGGCCGGCCGGTGTCCTGGAGTTCTTCCGCGACACCAAGGACAGTTTCATCGCGGCCGACCTCCTGCCGGCCCGGCATTACCTCAGCTCGATCTATGTCGATCCCCGTCCCGACGGTGGAGCCTCGGCCTACGCCTGCTTCCAGTTCGTCGGGACCCGCGGCCTGGATCACTGGGGGACCTACCGCGACGAGATCGTCGAGTCCGCCGGCACCTGGCTGTTCGCCGGCCGCAAGGCGATCGTCGAAGGCTGCGTGCCGGACTCGCCCGTCGTCGCCCTCCTCGGCCTGGCCTCGGCCGGGGCCCGTTCGTGAGCGCACCCGCCGGCCGGCTGCCGGGACGGGTCGCCGTCATCGGCGGCGCAGGCCCGGGCGTTGAGTTGGTCGGCCGGATCTATTGGACTGAAAGCCCGAGAAACGGAGCGAGAGCATGACCACCGCCACACCGATCGACTTTTCGGTCTATGACGCCGACCAGCACTACTACGAAGTCGCCGACAGCTTCACCCGGCACCTGGACCCGAGGTATTCATACGCGTTTCGCTGGGTGACGGACAAGGCCAACGGTCGCACCCAGTTGTTAGTCGGCGACAAAGTCTTCAGGATGATCTCCAACCCCACCTTCGACCCGGTGGGAAAGCCCGGTGCGCTCGCGGCCTACTTCCGTGGCGAGAACACCGAGGGGCAGAGCTTCAAGAAGATGATGGGGCGGATGGAGCCGATCCGTCCCGAGTACACCCGTCGAGCCGAGCGCGCCGTCGTCATGGCGGGCCAGGGGGTGGCGGGCGCATTTCTGCTGCCGACGCTCGCGCTTGGCCTCGAGGAACTGCTCACCGACAACCCCCCGGCGCTGTTCGCCGTGCTCCACGCGCTCAACGCGTGGATCGACGAGGAGTGGGGATTCGCCCGCGACAAAATGATCATCGCTCCGCCGGTCCTGAGCCTCATGGATCCCCGTCTCGCCGAGGAGGAGCTTCGCTGGGTGATCGAACGCGGCACCAAGGCGATCGTGCTTCGTCCCGCGCCGGTCGTGGGTCCGTACGGAAACCGGTCGCCCGCGGATCCGGTGTACGACCGCTTCTGGTCGATGTGTGAGGACGCGGACGTGGCGGTCGCCTTCCACGCGGCCGACTCGGGGTACGCCGGACACGTGCGGGCCTGGGGCGAGCGCGTCCAGTTCGCCAGCGAAAGCACCTCGGCGCTGGCCGAGGTCCTGTCGGTGCACATTGAGCGTCCCATCAGCGAGACGATCGCCGCCGCGATCTGCCACGGACTGTTCGACCGGCATCCGCGCCTGCGCTTCGCCTCCATCGAGCTGGGCTCCGGATGGGTGCCCGAGCTGCTTCGGCGGCTCCGCCAGTCCTACCGCAAGATTCCGTATGCCTTCGGCGCGGACCCGGTGGAGACGTTCCACGAGCACATCTACGTGGCGCCGTTCCAGGAGGACAACCTGACCGTACTCCTGGACCACATGCGCGTGGATCGCGTCCTGTTCGGCTCGGACTGGCCGCATCCCGAGGGTTTCGCCCGGCCCACGGACTTCATCGCGGACATCGCCGACCTGAGTCCGGCGGATAAGAAGAAACTGATGTCCGACAACTTCCGTAGCCTGATCGTGCTGCCCTGAACGTGCGGGACGACCGCGATCCGTCCTAATCCCCGCCCACCGACACCGGGTGCGCCGGAAAATGTCCGCCGACTTATGGCGAGGGCGATTCCGGAACATCGGATACGCGAGTGGGATTGACCGGCTCGTCGGCTCCGTCGCGTCGTGGGCTGATCGGCGGCCATTGCGGGCGGAGCCCCGGCAGGCCGGAGAAGCTCACGCGCGGCGGGCCGCCGGGCGCCGGCTGGCGCCGCGCGGCGTCGACCGGGGAGGTGGTGGCGGCTCGGCGCGCGATCGTCGAACGCCGCTCCGCCGTCGAACGCCGCTCCGCGGGCGCCCGCGTGCTGGCCGAATCGACCGGGTCCGCCGCCTGAGTGCCCGCACCCGCCGCGGGCGGCTCGGAGGTGATGTCCGCATCGGACAGGTACCCCATGCGCTCGAGCTCATCGGTGTTCCAGCCGACGTCGAGGGCGGCCCGGTACTGAGCCTCGTACGCGAGCGCGGCCTGGTGGGCGCCCTCTTGAGCGGCCTCGACGAGATCATGTCCCTGCCGGACCGCGGCCTGCACCGCCTCGTCGGCCTGGGCCCGCGCACGCTCCACGGCAGCGACCGCATCGGTGCGAAGGAGAGCCGCGACGCCGAGTTCGCCGATCGTGGCGATGCGGTTGCTTGTCATGAACTCCGCGAGCGCCGCCTCCATGGCCGCCCGCCGAGCGTGGCTCTCCGTCATCACTGCGCCGCCTTCGCCGTCGAGCCGTGCGTACGCTGCCGCCTGGCCTCGCCGAGCCGGATGCGCCCAGGCCAAGGGTAGCAAGAGGCATCCTGGCCGCCTTTGCTCGCGAGATTCGACCAGGGACCCGCTATCATCTATATGATAGGGATGTAAGTTCAATATGAACACTTAGGTGATGGGATGCCCTCTATAACCAGCGTGCGAGGCCATGGGGCATCGGCCCGTGCCGTGTACAAGGATCGCGTCCCGAAGATGTCGGAACTTATCGCGGCGCATCTTCGCCACCAGATCGTCAGCGGTGAGCTGCGCGCCGGCGACACGCTCCCCCCGGAAAACGAGCTCCTGACGCACTTCGCCGTTTCTCGGCCGACCCTGCGTGAGGCGTTCCGGATCCTCGAGGCGGAGTCCCTGCTGATCGTGCGGCGCGGTAACCGCGGCGGCGCGGAGGTGACGGTTCCCGACCTGTCGGTCGCCGCGCGCCACGTCGGAGTGCTGCTGCAACTGAGCGGGACCACCATCGAGGACGTGCATGAGGCCCGGGCCGTGCTCGAGCCCGCGGCTGCGCGGATGCTCGCCCTGCGACGAACCGATCAGGACCTCACCGACCTCCGCGGCTGTATCGAGAATCTACGCGCGGCCACCGAGGAACACACCGACCCCTTCGTCTGGTTCGAGACCGGTTATGTCTTCCACGACCTGGTCGTCGAACGAGCGGGTAACCGGACCCTGGCGATCGAGGCCGGAATCCTCCGTGAGGTCATCACCACTCATGTCGCCGCGGCCATCTCGCGTACCTCCGAGGAGCCGCAGACACTCCAGGCGTTCCGGAAGACCATTCGCGCATACACCCGCCTCGTCTCCCTCATCGAAGCGCGTGACGCGCCCAGGGCCGAGGAGTACTGGCGTAAGCACATGGAGGTGTCCGCCCGGATCCTGCTACGTGACGCGCGGGCGAAGATGGTTGTTGATCTGTTCGACTGAGCGTCCGAAACCCGCGCCGGTTCACCCGATCCTTCATGGCACGGCGGGCAACGTTGTCGGACCTCGGTCGTAGCCTCCCCGTGAGCGAGGGAGGACGGATGACATGGCAGGACAGATGACATGGCAGGACAGTGGCGCGGTGGCGCCTGCCGACGCGGGTTTCGAGCGGGTCTGGCGGGTGCCGGACGGGCAGGTGGCGTCCGGGCGGATCCCCGGTTACGTCGGCGCGATCCGCGTCGGCGGGCGGGTGGAGGTGCGCGCGGGCGGGCGGATGGCGCTCGGGCCGGCGAGCGCGCCGATGGTCGAGGACACGCGGTTCCGGCTCGCGTCCGCCACCAAGCTGACGGCCGGCGTGCTCGCGCTCGGTCTCGCGCACGACGGCGCGTTCGAGCTCGACGATCCGATCGCCCGCTGGCTGCCGGAGGCGGCGGCGCCGCGGGTCCTGGTGGCGCCGGACGCGCCGCTCGACCGCACCGTCGAGGCGCACCGGCCGATCACCGTCCGGCATCTGCTGACCATGACCTGCGGCTGGGGTGCGGTCCTGACACAGACGCCGTTGCAGGCGGAGATGATGCGGCGGGGAGTCCACCCCGGCCCGCTGACGCCGCGGATGACCGCGGACGAGTTCGTGGCCGGGGTCGCCGGGTTGCCGTTGGCGTTCCAGCCGGGCGAGGGCTGGCTCTACGACACGGGGATCGACCTGCTCGGCGTGTTGCTCGCCCGCTGTGTCGGGCGGCCGCTGTCCGAGCTGGTCGCGGAGCGGATCACCGGCCCGCTGGGGATGGCGTCCACCGGATTCTGGGAGCCGGATCCGAGCCTGCTCGCCACGGCCTACACCCCCGGTCCCGATGGGCTCGAGCTGCTGGACCCGGCCGACGGTGCGTTCGCCCGCCCGCCGTTGTTCGAGGAGCTCAGCTCGGGGCTGGTGTCCACCGCGCCCGACGTCCTGCGTTTCCTGTGCGCGCTTGCGGACGGCGGCGGCCCGCTGCTGCCCGCCGGGGCGGTGGCGCGGATGACGGCCGACGCGCTCACCGACGCCCAGCGTGGCCAGGCGTTGCCGATCGTCGGTCCCGGCGGGTCGTGGGGGCTGGGCACGGGTGTTGACATCGAGGCGGCCGAGCCGTGGATGACACCCGGACGCTGGGGCTGGGACGGCGGGACGGGAACCACCGCGTACGTCGATCCGACTCGTGGCACCGTCGGTGTCCTGCTCACGCAGCGGGCGAAGACCGGCCCGATGGACGGGTTCGGGGAGTTCTGGACGGCGGTCGCCGCGGTCGCCTGACCGGTCGCCGTCGCCGCCCAGGCGGAATCCGCCGATCGCGCGGCCCTTTCAGCTCCCGCGGCTGGTTTCCGCGGGCGGCTCAGCCCAGCGGCCGGCTGCTGCCGGAGGGGCGGGCAACGGAGTTTTCGCGTTCCCTGGGGAAGGAGGGGCCCGCCATCGTGGTCCGCGTGCGCCACTCGTCCCGGCTCATCGCGTAGACGTTGCTGGCCCGCCACGGGCCGACGTCCGCGACACCCCGGAAGGTCATTCCCAGCCGGCGGGCGATCGCGTTCATGCCGGCGTTGTCGCGATGGGTCGACGTGATGAGTTCCGCCACGCTGAGCTGGTCGAAGCCGAACTCCAGCGACGCGCGGACGGCCTCCGTGCCGAGTCCGTGACCCCAGTGATCCCGGCGGATGGACACGGCGACCTCGACCCCCGGCCAACCGTCCGCGAAATACGCGCCGGCGCGGCCGAGGAACTCCCCGCTGCCTCGTTCCTCGACCGCCCACATGCCGTGGCCATGGATCGCCCACATGCCGATGAGATGGGTGACCAGGCGTTCCGTGTCGGCCAACCCGAACGGGCCGTCCAGATATCGCATTGTCTCCGGATCGGCGTTCATCGCGGCGTACCGGGGTAGATCCTCGGAGCGCCAGCCGCGCAGGACCAGACGAGAGGTGATCACGGTTGGAATCTCACTACGGGTGGGCATTCCGTATGCCAACGTCATGTTGACCATGTTCCGCTGACGGAGACCGGTCGGGAAGAACCCGCAGCGATGGTTTCGCTGCGCGCCTCGGCGAATTCGCAAATTTGTCCACTATGTGCAGGCTTTGGCCGGGCGGGCCGCGCTGGGTCGGCGTTCAGGACGGGCAGGTGGCACGGTAGGGAACACCGGGCAGGTAGTACTGCCACGACGACCGATCCAGCCCGCCCGCGACCGCGCAGGCGTCGTCGACGACCTGTGCGTGGTGCTCGGCGGCCTCGGCGTCCTGGAGGGCATCGACGGCGTCGAGCAGCCACAGCCGGATCGTCCCGTCGTTTCCGCCCGAGGCCAGCAGCCTGCTGTCGGGAGAGAAGGCGAGCGACAGCAGTGAGCCGGTGTGTCCGGCCAGGGGGCGACCGATGGCGGGCGGACCGGCGGCCGGCACGCCGTCGTCGCCGTGGTCGCGATCCTGGTCGCGATTCCGGTCCCGGTCGCGGTCCCGGTCGTCGCGGACAGCTTCCTTGTCGCCGTCAGCCGAGCAGGCATCGACGTCGTGACGGCCGGTGGCGTCCAGGTCCGCGGCATTGTCGTCGGTGGGCAGGCGGTCCGCGGCGCGGGTGTCGAACAGGCGCACGCCGCGGCCGGAGCCGACGGCGAGAATGCGGCCGTTCGGCGAGAACCTGACCGTGCGTGCCTCCCCGGGACCGGTGGGCACGACGCCGACCAGGCGCCGCTTGCCGGAGCCGGCGCGCGCCCACAGGCTGACCCAGCCCAGCTCCTCGCCGACCGCCTCGATCGGGGCGGTCGGCGAGCGGTCGAAGCAGGGATCGATCGGCTGCGGCGCGAAGCCCGGCGGCCCGGTCGGCCGTGGCCGCGACGGGTCGCTGACGTCCCAGGTCAGCCGGGTGCCGTCGAATCCGGTCGCGACCAGCGTCCGCCCGTCCGGCGAGAACGCCACCGCGGCGACGGGGCTGCGTAGGCCGGTGAGCGGCGGTCCGACGCGGCGGGGCTGGTTGTCCACGACGGACCACAGCAGCACCGAGGCGTCGGCGCCGCCGGTGGCCAGCAGCGCGTGGCGCGGGGCGAACACCACGGCGGTGACGGGCGACCCGGTGGCCAGCGGGGTCGGCGCGCTGGCCAGGGTCTGGACGAGGTTCGCCTGGCTGTCCGCGTCGGGGTGCAGCCGCGCGGCGGCGATGGCCAGACGCAGCGCGCGGACCCGGTCGGTGGCGCGCACGTCGTCCGCGCGGGTCAGCAGGGCCTGGGCGATCACCGCGTGCTGGGCGTGTTCGGCGGTGCGCTGCGCCCGCCGGGCGGACGCGCCCTGCCAGCCGGCGGTCGCGGCGCCGGCGAGCGTCACGGCGAGCAGGGCGGCGAGCACCGCGATCGTCCGGCGCCGGCGTTTGCGCTCGCGGCGGCGGGCGGCTTCGACGCGGCGCAGGCATTCGGTGAGGAAGCGCCGGCCGGCCCGGTTGAGGTTCACGACCGGATCGGCACCGGCGCGGAAACGGTTGTAGGACCCCCACAGGGTGGTCGTCGCGGCGGTGAGCCGGTCGACCTCCCACAGCGCGCCGCCGCGCGCCCAGTCCGCGGCGGCCCGCTCGACCTGGCCCTCGGTGAGCAGCGCGGCCGCCCGTTCGCGGATCGCCGAGTCCAGCGGCTGCCAGGCGGTCAGCAACGCCTCGTGGACCACCCCGACGCCGGTGCCGCCGAGGCTGTCGCTGGGCGTCGACAGCAGCCGCTGGTCGACGAAGACGCGGAAGGCGGTGCGCAGCGCCTCCGAGGACAGCTCCTCGTAGTCGATACGCCGGCGGGTGCGCCGGCCCGCCTCGTCCAGGGTGGCGAGCTCCGCCATGCCGGCGAGGATGTCCTCCCGGGGTAATCCGGCGGCGGCGACCGCCTCGTCGAGGACGGCGTCCGCCCGGCGGGCGAGGGCTCCCCGCACCCCACCGAGCTCCTCGTAGCGCCGCGCGGCGAGCCGACCGCCGCGGACCTGGTTGCGGGCCAGCTCGTGCAGGGTGAAGGCCAGCAGCGGCAGCGCCTCGCCGCCATCGGTGTCGGCGACCATCCGGCTGACCAGCTCCGGGTCCACCGAGAGCCCGGCGACCCGGGCCGGCTCGGTGATCACGACGCTGAGCATGTCGCGCCCGAGCGGGCGCAGGGGGAAGGCGTGCAGGTGGGCGCCGCGCAGCTCGGGCAGGGCGAACAGCTGGTCCTGGAACTCCGAGCGGACCGCGATGACCACGCGGATCGGGCCGTCAAGCCCGTGGAACAGCACGTCGGCGAACCGGGACCGCTCGGTTTCATCGGCGCGGGTGAACAGCTCCTCGCCCTGGTCCACGACGAGCAGCAGCCGATCCTTCGGCGGCCCGTAGCCCGCGCTGAGCAGCTCCTCGGCGAGCCCGGCCAGGGCCCCGTCGTCGGTCTTGAGCCGTCGGTGGACGTCGGGGGCCTCCCAGTGCAGCCCGACGCGGCCCGCCGTCTGGGCCAAAGCCAGGGCCAGCTTGCGGGTCGGGTCGCGCCCGGGCAGGAACGGATCGGCGACCTCCCAGCCGGGCTCGCCGCCCAGCCGCGCGGTCAGACCGGCGGTGACCAGCGACGACTTGCCGCACCCCGACCCGCCGACGACGAGCAGCAGCCGTCGGTCGCTCAGCGCGCGCAGGCGGTGCGTCAGCCGCCGCAGCTCGTCGTCGCGCCCGCAGAAGACGCGGGCCATGTCCCGGGTGAACGGACGCAGGCCCGGGAACGGCGAGCGGTCCGCCGCCCAGACCAGGCCGCCGGCGGCGTCGATGCGTCGAAGCGGCACGTCCAGGTGGCCGATCCAGCCACCGTCGTCGACGACCGCGACGTGCTGGCGGTCGTCCAGCAGGGGCGAGGCCACCCCCGACTGCGCCTGCAGCGGCAGCAGCAGGCTGCCGACCTCGTGCGCGATGCCGATCTCGTAGGCGCACCACGGGGAGGCGTTGTACGCGTCGGTGACGACGCAGACGACGGCGTCCGCGGCCCGCAACTCCTGATGCAGGCGCTCCTTCCAGACATCCCCCGGCCGGATTCCAGCGCGGATGTCCCGGGCCAGGAAGGCCCGGTGACCGAGGTCGGCCAGCGTGCGGTAGACCTGGTCGGCCAGCTCCGCGTCGGAGTCGGCGTGGCTGACAAAGACGCGCGCCACAGCTACCCCCAGTTCGGCCGCACACTTTCCGGTGAAACGTGACGGATCCTAGCTGTTACAGTCCCGGACGACCAATCCGCCGATACGAATACGGGATTGTGGCGTTTACCCCGGAGCAAGTCGGTGAGGAATACCCGAGAAATCCGCCTAGAGTCATCGACGCAGAGCGAAGCAACATATTGGTGAACGGGCAGTGCATACTGCGAAAACAATAGAAGGCCAGCCGCGGACCCGGTCAGGGCGTGAATCCGGTCAGGGCGTGAACGCGGTCAGGGAGAGGGTGTTGCCGTCGGGGTCCGCGAACCAGGCAACCCCGGCCGCCGCCGGCTCGGACACGGTCGCGGGGAGGTCGTCGACCGGGGTCGCCGAGCGCGTCGACCGTAGAACGCCCGCGCCCGCGGCAGGTCCGTCGTCGGCACGAAGACGATGAGCTCGGTGCCGATCAGCATGGCGTCATCCTCGCACCATCGCCCGGTCGAGACGCGGCGCCCGGTTGCCCGGTTGCCCGGTCGAGATGCGGCGTGCGGTGCGCTGGTGGTCACGTGGCGGTGGCCGTCACCTGATCTCACGACGCCGACGCACCCACACCTGGCCCGGGCCACCCGTCGCCCACCCCTGCCCGTGCACGCCGTGAAATCGTCTCCGAGACGACACTTCGCACGAAGATTGCCCCGTCATATGGCACCTGTCCATCCCCCGAGCGGGGGGCGCGACCGGTAATCCGGCGGCCCGGCCGCGCACCCGGGCACCGTTCATGGCATGCTCGGTTTCCGACGGTAGGAGCGTGCGTCGACCGGTCCCGAACAGGTCGATCGGCGAGGCTTCTCCGGTGATGATCCAGCTTTTCGGATCTTGCCGGTTTTGCCGTTGGTGTTGATTTTAGTCCTCGTCGTGGAGGTTTGTTGTGAAGCGTGTCGGAGCGATTGTTCTGCTGGTTACTCTCGTGGGTGGCGGCTTCCTCTTCCGTCGGCAGCGCGGCAAGCAGGACGCATAGTCCGCACCGCATCGGACGGTCCGTACGTGCATCAATTTGACGCCGAGACGGCCGATCTGCTGCGGGCGATAGTCGACTTTGCCGGGGTCCGCCTCGGGTTCGATCCGGTTCCCCTGGACGGATCGGCGACACCGGCGGAACTGTCCGCCAGGGCCGGCCGGACGATCACCGTGGATGGGATCGGCGGTCGCCAGGCTCTGGAGACCTTCGACGAGGTGCTCTCGCGCGCCTGCATTTCGGCGGACCATCCGCGCAACCTCGCCTTCATCCCCGCTGCCCCGACCCGGTCGTCGGTGCTGTTCGACCTGGTGGTCGGTGCTTCGTCCATCTACGGGGGAAGTTGGATGGAGGGTGCGGGCGCGGTCCACGTCGAGAACGAGACGCTGCGCTGGCTGGCCGACCTTGCGGGTTTGCCCGCCGCGGCCGGCGGCGTGTTCGTGCCCGGTGGCACGGTCGGCAACCTGTCCGCGCTCGTCGCCGCCCGGGAGGCCGTCCGGGCGAGGCTGACCGCGCAGGGCCGGTCGATGCCGGCACGCTGGCGTTTCGTCTGCGGGGCGGAAGCCCACTCGTCGCTGTACCAGGCGGCGATGGTGCTCGACGCGGACATCGTGGCCGTGCCGACAGGTGAGCAGGGCCGCCTCACCGGTCCGCTGCTCGCTGCCGCGCTCGACGACCTCGCCCGACAGGGCGGCACAGCCGGACAGGGCGGCGCGGCCGAGCACGACGGGGTTTTCGCCGTCGTGGCGACCGCGGGGACGACGCAGTTCGGCATCGTCGACGATCTGCGGGGCATCGTCGACGTCTGCCGCGAGCGCGGCCTGTGGGTGCACGCGGACGGCGCCTACGGCCTGGCGGCGCTCGCCGCGCCGTCGGTCCGGCCGCTGTTCGACGGGATCGCCGACGTGGACTCCTTCATCGTCGACCCGCACAAGTGGCTGTTCGCGCCGTTCGACGCCTGCGCGCTGATCTACCGCGATCCCGTCCTGGCCCGGGCGGCGCACGGTCCGCAGCGGGCCGGCTATCTCGACGTGCTCGACTCGGCCGCCAACTGGAATCCGTCCGACTACGCCATCGGGCTGTCCCGGCGGGCCCGCGGACTGCCGTTGTGGTTCTCGCTGGCCACGCACGGCACCCGGGCTTACACCGAGGCCATCGAGACGACGCTCGCGACGACTCGGGCGGCGGCGGCGCAGATCGCGACGCGGCCCGAACTGGAACTCGTCCGCCCGACGGAATTGTCCGTGGTGGTGTTCCGTCGGCTCGGCTGGAGCGACGCCGACTACCACCGGTGGAGCGGCGCCCTGCTCCGCGAGGAGTTCGCTTTCGTGCCGCCCACCCGGCACGACGGCGAGACCGTCGCCCGTTTCGCCGTCATCAATCCGCGCACCACCCCGGCGGATATCGAGGCGATCCTCGACACTATGGCCTGACTGGTGCATGACCTGACCGCGCATAGCCTGACCACGCCGGCGCGATCACTGTGACAAAGGAGAACTGGGCGGCGCGGGTGATGTGGCCCGCGCCGCCCAGGCGCAGCGGCGGACGGGGAACCGTCGCCTCCGGCCGGCCGGCATCGTTGACGGCCTGCCGTCAGCGGCGGTGAGTCCGCCGGTGCTGCGGATTACCTTTGGCTTCCCCCGGGGTTCAGGTCAGGCGGGAGTAATCAGTTCCCGACGGTGAAACGACGGTTGCGGTTACGCGGCTTCTCGACCTCGTCGAGGACGGCGATCGCGAAGTCCTCGTAGGAAATGCCGATCTCGTTCTGGGCGTCCACCACGGGCCGGTCGTTGCCGGTGCGGTAGGCACCCCGACGCTGCCCCTGGCCCAGGTTGCGCGGCGGCGGGGCGATGGCCGCCCAGCGCACGTTGCTGGCATCCCGGTAGACGTCGAGGGCGTCCGCCTGGTCGAGCGCGTCCTTGCGCTCGGCGGCGGGGAAGTCCGGGCTGTCCGCGAGCCGCTGGCCGTTTTCGTCCTCGAGGGTCCCGCCGCTGGAGATGTGCAGGATGGCCGGGGCCTGGTCGCCGATGCGGGGCAGGACGTCGACGAGGGTACGCGCGGCGTTCGCGTGCACCGGACGGTCGACACCACCCACCGCGACGACGACGGCGTCCGCCTCCTGCACCAGGCGCTGGACGGAGTCGCGCGACGTGACGTCGCCTTCCACCCCGCTGGCCTTACGCGGAAGCTTCTTCACGCGGGCCGCGTCGACCTCGACCGCGGTGACCTCGTGCCCCCGTCGAATTGCTTCGTCGGTGATGCGGCGCCCGATCTGACCACCGGCACCAAAAATGACGATCCTCGCCATGCCATTCCTCCGACTCACCGGTCGTGCCTCTGATGGATGGTCGTGCGTTTGCGCAATGACGTCCGCCGCCTCGTTGCGTCGGCGCCATGGTCAGTAAGTTAATTACTGTCCGCGCTGACTATTTCACGCTCCGCAGCCGCCGCAAGTTGACGTCGGCCGGTGCAGCCCCGAGGTAGCCCGAGCCGGGTGGGCGAAAAGGGAACGCGCCGCGCGCTCAGGACGCCGCGACAGGGCGAATGGCACCCTTGGGACGGGCGGTCACCGAAGGGGCTGCGGGATCGAGATCGGGCAGTGTCCTCACCGATCGGTATCCGCCATCATTGACCTTGACAGGCCCGGTGGACCGCTGATCCAGGTCGGCGGGGCCGCGCGGACGGGACGGGCGGAGGGAATGGCTGACCATGTGGGGACCGCCCCGCGGCTACAGCGGGAGTCCGATCTGTTCGTCGCGGTCGAAGGCGGGTTTTTCCGGGCCGTCGACCCGGCGTACCTCGACGATGCACTCGTCGGCTCGCGGGGCGCCGGCCGGTACTCGCCACCTGGCCGTCCGACCCTCTACATGAGCGCGTCACCCGAGGGCGTGAATGTTGCGATGATCGCCCACGCCGCCGATCGGGCACCCGAGCCAGCGCTCATCGGACTTTCCGTGACCGCGAGCTGCATCGTGGACCTTCGCGATCCGGTCGCGCCTACGGTCAGGCGCATCCCGCCTCGACCAGCAGCCAGCACGGACAGCGGCGACGAAGCGGCAGCCGGTCCGATGTGAGACTAGGACGGCAACGTCGGGCCGACGGTGTGAGCGTCGGCCCGACGTTCTGCCTGAGACACGGGCGGTGGAGGTGGGATTTGAACCCACGGAGGGGTTGCCCCCTCACACGCTTTCGAGGCGTGCGCCCTCGGCCACTAGGCGACTCCACCGTAGGCGAGCTTACCGGACGTCTTGAGGGTCCGATCGTGGGGGGTCGCGCGGCCCGCTCGTCCCGGCCATGACGATCATGGTGTTCCGCGGAACACCGCCACGGCGACCTCCGGACAGCGGACCGAGCATGGCACCCCATCTCATCCCGCATCCAGCCAGCCACGTAGAGGCATGAAGATCGGCTCTCGCTGGCCCCCGCCACCCCCGACCGGCTACCGAAATGTGGGCCAGTGCTCCGGCCTTCAGGTCGGGGGTGAAGGCCCGCGGGGGAGGGCCCCCAGGCCCGAGCGTGCTCTAAACCGGACGGGTCTGCTCCTCGATGTACCGGCGGAGCACGTCCAGCGGGGCGCCACCGACAGACCCGGCGAAGTAGGAGCCCGACCACAGCCGGTTCGCCCGCCAGTAGTGCCGGGCCAGGTCGGGGAACTCCTGTCGCATCCGACGGGACGACACGCCCTTGAGGCTGTTGACCAGCTTCGACAGGGCGACTTTGGGCGGGAAGTTGACCAGCAGATGGACATGGTCACGTTCGCCGTTGAACTCGATCAGCTCGGCCTCGAAGTCGACGCAGACCGCCCTCATGATCTCTTCCAGTCGGGTCAGGTGCCGGTCGTCGAAGACCCGGTGCCGGTACTTGGTCACGAAAACCAAATGAGCATGCAGCGCGAAAACACAGTGTCTGCCGGTACGGATGCTCGGATCGCTGGCCATAGGCCAAGGGTAGGTTGTGCTCGTGCAGCTTCGGTACAGCTTCCGCTTGTATCCGAGCGTCGGTCAGCGGGTCGCGTTGGCGCGGGCGTTCGGGTGTGCGCGGGTGGTGTACAACGACGCGCTCCGCGCCCGGGAGACCACACGCGCGGCGGGGCTGCCGTTCCCGAAGACCGGCGACCTGTCCACGCTGCTCATCACCGAGGCGAAGAAGACCCCGGAACGGGCCTGGCTCGCAGAGGTGTCGACGGTCGTTCTGCTTCACCGCGAACGCCCGCTGGTCGCTCATCTCGGGCGGGAAGCTGCGACTACCGAAGATCGGCGACGTGGACGTGAAGTGGTCTCGGCATCTGCCCTCGACACCGTCCACGGTGACGGTGGTCCGGGACAGCGCGGGCCGGTACTTCGCGAGCTTCGTCATCGAGACCGGGCCGCAGGAGACCCTTCCGGGCTCGCCCACCGAGATCGGCGTCGACCTTGGGCTGACGCACTTCGCGGTCCTCTCGGATGGCACGAAGATCGACTCGCCTCGGTTCCTCCGCCGGGCCGAGAAGCGGCTGAAGAAGGCTCAGCGGGACCTGTCCCGCAAGAAGAAGGGCTCAGCGAACCGGGCCAAGGCCAGGCTGAAAATCGCCCGTGCGCATGCGCGGGTGGCCGACGCGCGGCGCGAGTTCCACCACGAGCTCTCCACCAGGCTGATCCGCGAGAACCAAGCGGTCGCCGTGGAGGACCTGGCGGTCAAGGGGCTCGCCCGGACCCGGCTCGCCAAATCGGTGCACGACGCCGGCTGGTCCGCGTTCGTCGCGATGCTGGAGTACAAGGCTGCCCGGTACGGCCGAGCGTTCGTCCGGATCGGCCGGTTCGAGCCCACGTCGCAGGTGTGTTCGACCTGCGGGGTGAAGGACGGCCCGAAGCCGCTGGACGTCCGGGAGTGGACCTGCGGTGCCTGCGGGTCGACGCACGACCGGGACGTGAACGCGGCGGTCAACGTCGCGTTGGCCGCCGGACTGGCGGTGTCAGCCCGTGGAGCGCAGGTAAGACCGGCACCCGTGCCGGCACCGCGCGACGAAGCGGGAACCCACCCGAAGCTCACGCCCACAGCGGCGGCGTAGCAGGCGGGAATCTCCGCCCTTCAGAGCGGAGAGGATGTCAATTGCAGGAGGTTGACGACCTTCTGCCTGCCCCACGAAGCCCATAGCTGGCCGCGGGTTAGCCGGTGGGCGGGCGGCGGCGGGCGGCGAAGAAGTCAGCCAGCAGGGCGGCGCACTCGGTGGCGCGGACGCCGGGGATGACCTCGGGGCGGTGGTTGAGGCGGCGGTCGCGCACGACGTCCCACAGGGAGCCGACGGCGCCGGCCTTGTCGTCGACGGCGCCGTAGACGAGCCGGTCCACCCGGGCGAGGACGAGGGCGCCCGCGCACATCGTGCACGGCTCCAGGGTGACCACGAGGGTGGCGCCGGCCAGCCGCCAGGAGCCGGCGCGGGCCGCCGCCGCCCGCAGCGCGATCACCTCGGCGTGCGCGGTCGGGTCGCCGTCGCGCTCGCGGGTGTTGCGACCCTCCCCGAGCACCGTGCCGTCCGGGGCGATCACGACCGCGCCGACCGGGACGTCGCCGTGCGCCGGCGCCAACCGCGCCTGGGCCAACGCGAGGCCCATCACAGCGCCATGGTCCCGCCCGCCGCTCACCGCGCCAGAGCTGCCCGCCGAGGCGGGATCAGCCACGGGCGTCGTCGAGGATCTCGCCGGCGCCGGCGCGCTCGCTCAGGGCGCTGATCAGGTCGGCGGGCAGCATGCCCTCCTCGCCGATCAGCTCCAGCAGCGCCTCCTCGGAGGTGCCCAGGTCTACGAGCAGGTCGAGGTCGCCGACGGGGGCGGCCTGGGTGAGCACCGAGGCGTCGTCGTCCTCGTCGTCCTCCGTGGCCAGGCCCGCCATCGAGGGCAGGGCGTCGGCGAACAGGCGTTCGGCGAGCTCGGAGGTGATCAGGACCCGGCGGTCGGACAGGAAGACCTTGGGGTCCGGCTCGTCGGCGCCGACCCGGACGATCGCGAGGTACTCGTCGTCCTCCTCCAGGAACGCCACGATGGTGTCGTCTCCGAAGTCGCGCATCGTGTCGGTGAGGGCGTCGAGGTCCTCGGCGCCGGCTGGGTCGAGATCATGCACCGACCAGCGGCCCTGCTCCCGCGCGATCGCGATTGCCTTCGTGGTCACTGTGTGCCCTCACGTCCCTTCTGCAGCCGCGTGGTGCCTCCGACCGGCCATTTCCCGGCCGGGTCCCGGATCCCGGGCCCCGCGCGGCCCGGCCGGACCGGTCGCCGGCCGTGCTTCGCCTGTGATTCTCGTCCTGGGGGCCGGACTTGGGTATTCCGGTCCACCCCGTCGGGTGAGTTCTACCGCGACGCCGGGTCGATTCCCCCATGGTGGTCGGGTTGAGACCACTTCGCGCGAGGGGGGTAAACGAAAGTTCCGCCGCATCTAGACGCAGGGTGACGCCTCTTGACCTGCGGTGACGGCGGTTGGCGACAAGACTCGGCCGTAGCGCCGCTGGCGGCGTTTCGCCGTCCGCGGCAGGGGCGACGATCGGGATGTATCCCAACGGAAGCGGGGGTGGTCTTCGTCTCCGGGCACCGCCGTGGCACTGTAGAAAGCGCGATGACGACATCAATCCCGCGCAGGTTCACCGCCCGCACCCAGGCCGCACTCGCCGTCGAACGGCTGGCGGCCCAGGCGTCGCGCCGCCTCGGCCGCGGTTCGGGGGAGATGATCGGCGGCAAGCTGGCCCTGCGGGTCTCCCCGGGGGCGCTGGCCGAGGTCGGCTCCCACCGCCGCACCGCCTGCGTGTCGGGTACCAACGGCAAGACGACCACCACCCGGCTGCTCGCCCGCGCGCTGGGCACCCTCGGGCCGGTGAAGTCGAACAGCGGCGGGGCGAACATGGCGCCCGGCGTCCTCGCCGCGCTGTCACGCCCCCCGTTCGACGCCGCCGCCGCCCTGGAGGTCGACGAGATCTGGCTGCCGAAGGTGGCCCACGAGATCTCGCCGCGGGTCGTGCTGCTGCTCAACATCAGCCGCGACCAGCTCGACCGGTCCAACGAGACCAGGCGCATCGCGTCGATGTGGCGGGAGCTCGGCGCCGAGCTGCGTGACACCACGGTGGTCGCGAACGTCGACGACCCGCTGGTGGCCTGGGCGGCGGGCGGCTGGCACCGGCAGGTGTGGGTGTCGGCCGGCCAGAACTGGACCGCCGACGCGATGGTCTGCCCCCAGTGCGCCCGGCTGCTGCACCGCAACGAGGCCGGCTGGTGGTCCGAGTGCGGGCTGGCCCGGCCCGAGCCGATCGTCGCGGTCACCGGGCAGCGGGAGATTCTCTGGTACGGCCGCACCATCTCGGCCCGCCTCGACCTGCCCGGCCGGGTCAACCTCGGTAACGCGGCGATGGCCGCCGCGGCGGCCCGCGAGCTCGGCGTCGAGGTCGAGGCGGCGTTGGCCGCCATGGCCGGCCTGGGCGACGTGCAGGGCCGCTACCAGGAGGTCGCCCTCGGCGAGCAGGGCCGCCGTGGCCGGCTGCTGCTGGCGAAGAATCCCGCCGGTTGGGTGGAGATGATGGAGCTGCTCGCCGACGCGCCGCCCCGGCCCGTCGTCATCGACTTCAACTCGCAGACCGCCGACGGGCGGGATCCGTCCTGGATCTGGGACGTTCCCTTCGAGCGCCTCGCCGGCCGGCAGGTGCTCGTCACCGGCGGGCGCAAGGAGGACATGAGCGTGCGGCTGGCCTACGCGGAGGTGCCGCACAGCGTGCACGCCAGCGCCGAGGACGCGGCGCAGGCGGCCAACGAGAAGGTGGTCGACGTGGTCGCCAACTACACGGCGTTCCGGGACCTGCTGGTGCGGAGCTCCCGGTGAGGCGCGGCTCGGCGACCCGGATCGCGCTGATCTACCCCGAGCTGCTCGGCACCTACGGGGACGGCGGCAACGCGATCGTCCTCGAGCAGCGGCTGCGCTGGCGGGGCCTGCCCGCCGAGGTGGTCAACGTCCCCGCCGGCTCGCCGGTGCCGGACAGCTGCGACATCTATCTGCTCGGCGGGGGCGAGGATGCCCCGCAGGTCCTCGCCGCCGACGGCATCCGGCAGAACCGGGCGATCGTGCGCGCGGTCGGTTCGGGGGCGGCGGTGCTGGCCGTGTGCGCCGGCTACCAGGTGATCGGTGCGACGTTCCCGTCGGGCGGGGAGATCCACGAGGGGCTCAACCTCGTCGACATCGAGACCCGCCGCTCCTTCGCGCCGCCGGAGACACCGCCACCCGGACGGGCCGTCGGCGACATCGTCGTAGAGCCGGATCCGCGCCTGCACCTGCCCACCCTGTACGGGTACGAGAACCACGCCGGGCGCACCAGGCGGCTGCCCGGGGCCGGCGGATTTCCGCTGGGGGTGGTGCGCCGCGGGATCGGTGACGGCGAGGGCGGCGGCAGCGACGGTGGTGGCGGTGGCACCGACGGCATCGTCGATGGCCGGGTCGTCGGCACCTACCTGCATGGGCCGGTTCTGGCGCAGAACCCGGCGCTCGCCGACCTCCTGCTGACCTGGATCCACGGCGATCTCCCGCCGCTGGAGGCCCCCCAGGAGGCGCAGGTGCTGCGGGAGGCCCGCCGCCGGGCCCTCGCCGGCTCCTGAACCCCGCTCGGACAGGTGGGTAGGTCCGAGCGTCATCTGGTCGCCCGTTTCCGGCGTTTCCCGGCTACCGGTGTGATTCGGTTGGATCGTGGCGTCGAATCCACTTGCCGGCTGGTGGGGCAAGAACAAGCGAACCGTACTCATCGTCGGGGTCGTCATCGTCGTGCTCTGGGTCTTCATCGAGCGTGGCAACGGCCCGAAGACCAAGCGCGTCAGCATGCCGAAGGGCTACGGCTCGGCCGACCGGGAACTGCTCGTGCACGCCCCGTCGGACCCGAAGGACCCGATCCCGCTGGTGCTGATCCTGCACGACGACAACGCCGACGCCAAGACCCTCGACCATGACAGCGCGGCCGGTTCGGTGGCGAACGCCCGCAACTTCGCGGTGGCCTACCCCGAGGCGGTCGGCGGCACGTGGCGGATCGACTCCCCGGACGGCGTCGACGCGGCCTACCTGCGCGACGTGGTCAGCTACGTCTCCGCGAAGAAGACCAAGGTCGACCCGAACCGGATCTACGTGTGGGGTGTCGGCGAGGGTGCCCGGTTGGCGCTGACCGTCGTCTGCGGCGGCGCCAAGCCGATCTTCGCGGCCGTCGGCGTGGTGGGGCAGTTCATGCAGGAGCCGCAGTCCGCCTGCCCCGGCCGGACAGCCGAGGCGAGGGTCGCCGAGACCGACTGGGACAAGAAGGTCAGCGAGACGCTGTGGACGGCCTCCGCCAAGCACCACCTGGGAACCTGAGCGCACCACTCGGGAACCTGCGTCCCGAACCCGACCAGAGGCACGCATAGGGCTCGGTAGAGCGGGCCGCTATGGCCCTCAGCGGCCGCGTACGCGGCCGGGACGGGTAGGGAGAGAGTTGGGGGTCCGCCGATGCCGCCGGGAGGGGGGTAGCGGCATCGGCGGACCTCGGCGGCCGGGAGGAGGCGTCGTGCGGCCGGCGCTGTGGCGAGGTCGGTGGTGCCGCGGGCGGTGACAGGGCCCGCGTGCTGGGTCGGTCCCGGCTCGGCCGGACGGGCTGGCGCGGGGCGGGCTGGCGCGGAGGAGTCCACGGGGTTCGGACGCGCAGACCGGGCGCGGGTCTCCGGCGGCTTTGCCGGAACTCGCGAGGCCGCGCCGTGGAGCTGCGTCCGGGGCAGCAGCGATGGTGACCCGGACGGGTCAGCGGTGCGCGCCGTGCGTCGGCCGGCCGGGGGAGCAGGCCCGGCGAGGCGGATGCGAGTGCGGACGCGGCGGCGGCGGGTGCCAGACCGGCAGCCTGGACCGCACGCGCGACCGAAAGGGGAGGCCGCGTCGCGGTCGGCTCGGGGCTGGACGGGGCTTCGTCGCCCTTCCAGCCGATCGAGGTGACCACCGGGTGGCCGGCGCTGCGCCGCAGGGGCACGGTGCGCTGGCGCGGTGCGGACGCGCTAGAAGCGGCCGACGTAGTAGGAGGTGGTGTAGATCGACTGCAGCTTCACGACGCTGCCCGTGTGCGGAGCGACCCACATCTTGCCGTCGCCGGCGTAGATGCCGACGTGGTAGATGTTCCCGGGCGAGCCGAGGAAGATCAGGTCGCCGGGCTGCTTGTTGTACTGCGACACCCGGGTGGAGGCGGCGAACTGGGCGTCCGTGGTCCGCGGCAGGCTCTTGCCGAGCTGCTTGAAGACGTACTGGACCAGGCCGGAGCAGTCGAACGAGCTGGGGCCCTCGGCGCCGTAGACGTACGGCTTGCCCGCCTGCAGGGAGGCCAGGTAAACGGCCTTCGCGCCGATCGAGCTGGACGCGATCGGCACGGACACGCGGGGGGAACCGACGGAGATGTCGCCGGCGAGGCTTCCCAGCCGGGCGGCCACGTTGGCGACCTGCGGGCGCACGTTCAGCGTCGCGTCGTTGGTCGAGTGGGCGGACTGCAGGGCGTCCGTGCCATCGAAGATCGCGGTGACGTTCGTCGTGGTGAGCACTCGCGCCGTGTAGGAGGCGTAGCCCTGCGCGTTCGTCTGGAGGTGCTTGAAGGTGGCCCACCCGGTGGGGAGCTTCACCTGCACCTTGACGAGCTGGTTCGCGAGCGGCTCGTGGGTTGCCTCGTTGTACAGCGAGAAGCCGATGTCGATCGGCTCGTTCGCGTTCACGGTCACGGCCGGGTTCGTCACCCGCAGGCCGACCTGGATCTTGCCGGCCAGGGGTGGGGCGTCGACGCCGCTTGCCGCGCCGAGAGCGAGTCCCGAGGAGCTGTGCTCACTGACCGCCGCCGCGGCGATGCTGCCGCCCAGGGCGGCGCGTGAGCCGATCTGCGCGGCGAGGGTGACCGGGGCGGTGTTTGGCGACTCTTCCATCGCCGTGTCGGCGTGGACGTCGGTGGCGCAGCCAGCCAGGGCCACTCCGGAGACCGCGACGGTCCCGGTGGTCATTGCGGCGAAGGCACGAGCACGGGCCCGACTACGGGCAACGGGCGGCGCGGACTGGGCGCGGTGACGGCCGCGACCGGCGACTCGCGAATCTTCGTCGAGCTGCACGCTTTGCGCGGACAACGGTGTATTCCTTCCCGTACGCCTGCGAAGTGAGCTGTCGGGTTCGGGCTGGGCTGCCCGGCTCGAGGCGTGACCTTCACACTTCGAACTTCACCCCGAGACCAGCACCGCGGATCGGTGCCGGCCAGTGGAGGTGGGTCCCCCGCTCCTGCCCCAGATGACGACTCGGAGGGGACACCGGGGCCGGGGGCAGGATTCGGCGTTCGGCCCGGTGTTGTCGTGACGTCGGCGTGAGACTAGTCCACTTTGACCGGGTGGGTAAACACTAGTCCTTCCCAACTACAGGGAGTGTGCACCGAGGTGCCTTTCGCCCGATGCTCGGTCCGGTCCGCGCCCGTGGCCCGGTGGGCGGCCTGGCTGAGCGCCGGAGTTGGGGTTGGCCAGGGGTTTCGCCTTCGCCCGGTGGGCCGGCGAAGGGACCGGGCCGGACGCCGACGGAGAACCCGGCCCGCTCTGGTCGCTCCGGTCGAGCATCGGATGGTCACATCAAGTAGTCGAACGGGTGATGCGGGGGCATCCCCGTTAGGACGTGGCGTCATCGGGTCCGGCCGCGCCGCGTCAGGAACCCGGCTGCGTCGAGCACCTGGAGCTCGACGGCGAGCTCATGGACCTCGCGGGGCACCGAGCGGTGGTTGGCCAGGGCGGCCACGGCAGCGCGGGCGTGGTCGGCGAGCTCGTCCAGCGCGTGCTGACGCTGGCGCATGCGGGCCCGTTCCTCCTGGATGGTGCGGACCGTGTCCTCCTGCCAGCGCCGGGTTCGGATGAGGTGCTCGCTGGCGTCGGCGGCCTGGCGCTCGGCGTCCTCAAGCCGGTTCAGCAGCGCGTCGAGGGTCTCGAGCCGCCCGGCGAGTTCGGCGATCAGGTCGCCCCGCTCGGGCAGGATCGCGGTCTCTCGCCGCTTGGGGTCAGACGAGGGCATGTACTCCCCTGACGGGTGGGGGATCGGGGAACCGCTCCGAGCGGTGGGCACGAGACCCGGTTGCTCCGACACGGTTGGTTACGGTAACCGACGGGGAGGGCCGGGTGTAACCCATCGTACGGATACGTCACGGCAGTCAACTGATAGCGAAAACGAGCTATAGACCAGCTACCCTTGCCAGGCTTTCGAGTGCATAGCACGCAATGTGTTGTTTGTCGGCCTTTTCGCCCGATCTGGGTCCCCTCGAGGCCCAACAGATCGGCCCCGGTGGGGTGGGGACCACCAGCCAACCCCGTTCGGGTCATCCGCACGCCAGGACGGGATGACCGGGCGGTGCCGATCAGCTCCGCAACTTCTGTGACGTTGAGTGACCGCAGGGCTGGCGTCGAGGGAAAGAAGGGCCACCGGCGGCGCAAGAGCCAGCCGTTGCGTTAGAGCCAGCCGTTGCGTTTGAACGCCCGGTACAGAAACAGGCACGCCGTCGCCATCACGGCGAGAACCGCCGGATAGCCCCAGGTCTGGCGCAGCTCGGGCATGTGCTCGAAGTTCATTCCATAGATTCCGGCCAGCGCGGTGGGAACGGCCGCGATCGCCACCCAGGCGCTGATCCGCCGCATGTCCTCGTTCTGCGCGATCGTCACCTGCGTCAGGGTGGCCTGCAGCACCGACGACAGCAGCTCGTCGAAGTGTTCGATGCGCTCGCTGACCTGCTCCAGGTGGTCGGCGACGTCCCGGAAGTACCGCCGCATCCCCGCGTCGACCAGCCGCGGGCTGTCCGTGGTGAGCGTGCGCAGCGGGCCGGCCAGCGGCTGGACGGCGTGCTTGAGCTCCAGCAGCTCGCGCTTCATCTGGTAGGCGCTCTCCGTCGACGGGATCTGGTCGCGCCGGAACACGCCGGCCTCGATCTGGTCGACGTCGACCTGGATCCGCTCGACCGTGTCGAGGTAGTTGTCGACGACGCTGTCGCAGATCGCGTGCAGCACCGAGGTCGGCCCGTGCCGGAGCATTTCCGGGGCGGCCTCGAGCCGGCCCCGCAGCCTGGTCATCTCGCCATGCTGGCCGTGTCGCACCGTCACCACGAAGTCCTCACCGAGGAAAATCATGATTTCGCCAGTGGTGACCACCTCCGAGGTGCCGGTCACCTCGGTGTGCGCTACATAGCTAGTGGTCTTGAGGACCACGAACAGGTGGTTCTCGTACTGTTCGAGTTTGGGCCGCTGACCGCCGGTGACCGCGTCCTCCACGGCCAGCTTGTCCAGCCCGTACTCCGCGGCGATGGCGGCGAGCTGCTCGTAGCTGGGCTCGAACAGGCCCAGCCAGGCGAAGCCCTCGCGCTCGGTCCGCGCCAGCCGCAGCGCGTCGGAATGATCCACGTCCATCGTCACGCACCGACCGTGGCTGTAGACCCCGCAGGCCATCACCCGGCCGTCGGGTGACGCCGGCAGCTCCACCCGCCGGGCCCGGCGGCGCTTGCGACCGACCCGGACCAACGACACCGGCCGGCTCAGCGCGCCGGCGATCCGGTGCGCGTTCGACGACGCCTGTCCCAGGGCGTCCTCCAGGGCGTCGAGCACCGGATGCTCGGCGCCGACCTGGCTGGGCGCGCCCAGTCGGTCGGATCGCCCCCCGCCGGTCGAAGCCGCCCCGGCCGTCCCGCCGCCGCCTGATCCCGGGTGGCCACCCGATCCCGCGTGCATCGGCTCCGTGCTCGCCGCGTCGTCTCGCACCATCGCCTCTTTCCCGTCGCCCACGTTGCCAGTTGCCCACGTTCCCGGGCGCTTACGTTCTCGGGCGCTCACGTGCCCGCCGCTCACGTGCCCGCCGCTCACGTGCCCGCCGCTCAGGTGCCCCGCCGCTCACGTCGTGTCTGCTGCCCACGCTGGTGGTCGTCGAGTTCGTGGTCGTCGAGCGTTCCCGCGGTGCGTCGGGAGGCCCGCGCGCCGCGGGTCCGCCCCTCCATGGTGACAAGTCGGACTCGGCAGTCATGACGTGAGTCGCGGTCTGGCGAGGACGCGGCTGTGTGGGGGACGCGGCTGTGTGGGGACTGTCCAGCGTGGGACCGCGCACGCCGGGACCGGACGGGCTTCGACGGCCCCGCCGGACGAACCTACGGGAGGATCAGGTGAGCGAGCTCGAGGTAAGCGTGCTGCGGGTGTTCGCCGACGAGACCGGCGCCGGAGGGAGCCTGCTCGCGGTCATCCTCGACGCCGGGGAGCTGCTTGCGGATCCGCGGGATCGCGCCCTGACCGCGCACCGCCAGCTCGTGGACGCGGCCGAGGCCGAGGCGATCGAGCTGCCCCGCCCGCCCACCGCAGGCTGGTCCTCGACGCACCGAGATGGTCGCAGCCTCGGCGGCCTGATCCGCGGTGGCGCACTGAATCGTCCGCTCGTCCGCGTCCTGGACGAGTAGGGGGTCTGATCCGGTGACGAGGGGCCGCCTCGGAGTTCGGCGCGCCGCTCCGACCGCCGCCTCCTTCGAATCTTCCTGCGATCGCTTGTTCGCGAAATGATGCCGAGGCCTAGGTGCGGTTTTCGGCCGTAAAACCGTACGTAAGCCTCGGCGCGATCTGGCCGGAAACCGGGTGGGCGGCGTCGGCAGGCTCAGTGAACGACCACCCAGGGCCAAAAGAGCGATTCGGATCACTCGTTTAGGCTGATATGCCATGGTGTCCGATGACCTGTCCCAGCCCGTGCAACTTGACGCGCCGATCACCGGAATCGTCGTTCACCCCCGGGGCGCCCGAATCATCCGATGCGGCCGGGTCCGGCTGCCCGTCCCCGCGGGGGACGGGTCCGCGGTGGCCGGCGTTCGGGTCGAGTTGGACGGCCTGCCGTGGGAGCTCGCGCCCGACTCGGTCCGTGTCGGTGGCCGGGGCCCGGCCCGGGTGCTCGGGGTCGACGTGGTCGCCCGTACGCACCCGGATCCCGCGGACACCGCCGGCGCCGACCTCGCCGCGCGTCGGCGCGCGCTGGTAGCCGAGCTGTCCGCGGTCGCCGACGAGGATGATGCCGAGCAGGCGCGGCGTGGCTTCCTCGACGTCGCCGCGCGCACCGGGGCCGCCGCGCTGGCTCGGTCCTGGGCCTCGACCACAGGCGCCGGCGAGGGGCTGGCCGCCGCCGAGGACCTGCTCGCGGCTCGGATCGGCGAGGTCCACGCCCGCCGCCGCGCCCTCGCCGAGCGCCAAGCCGAGCTCGAACGACACATCGCGGCCCTGGACCGGACGATCGAGGCCCGGCAGGCCCCCCGTATCCCGGACACCCGCACCGTCGTCGTCGACCTCGATCTCGACGCCGACGCCGACGCGGACGCCGCGGACACCGACACCGATGGCGAGGCCGGCCCGGACGCCGACACCACCGCCGCGGAGGGCATCGAGGTCGAGCTGGAGGTGTCGTACCTGGTTCCGACCGCGGGCTGGCGGGCCGGTTACGACGCTCGTCTCGACGGGGAGCGGGTCACGCTGACCTGGTTCGCGCTGATCGCTCAGCGCAGCGGCGAGGATTGGCCGGCCACGGCCGATCTCGTGCTCTCGACGGCCCGTCCGGCCGCGCACGCAGAGCTGCCCGAGCTCACCCCCCAGTTCGTGGACCTGCGCCAACCGCCCCCGCCGCCGGCCGCGCCCCCGACGGTGATGGCAGCCGCGGGGGCGATGCCGCGGGGCCGGGGCCGGACGAAGGCAAAGAGCGTAGGGGTGGCCCGCGCTGGCGAGCCGGAGATCGACTTTGCTGGGTCGGCGACGTATCGCCCGCCTCGCCGGGCTGCCGTACCGGCCGACGGAGGCCGGCACCGCGTCACCGTCGCGGTGATCGAGTTCGATGCCGCCCTCGATCATCTGACCGTCCCCAGGACCTCTCCCGACGCCTACCTGCGGGCCACCCTCACCAACACCTCTGTGCACACCCTGCTGCCCGGCAAGGTCTCGATCTTCCACGGCGGGGACTTCGCCGGCAGCGGCACGATCGGCATGGTGCCGCCGGGGGCCGAGGTCGAGCTGCATCTCGGCGTCGACGGCCGGGGGGTCGAGCGTGAGCTGGTCCGCCGTGCCACGGGCCGCCGCGTGGGCGGCAGCAACCGACGGATCGAGGCCGCCTACCGCGTCGAGGTGACCAACCACACCCCCCGGCCGATTCGGACGGTGGTGCGCGACCAGATCCCGGTCTCCCGGCACGAAAGCGTCACCGTGCGGGACTTCCAGGCGCGCCCCGAACCGGACGAGCGGACCGACGTCGGCCTGCTGTCGTGGACGCTCGAGCTCGGCCCGGGCGCGACCGGACGGGTGGAGTTCTCGTTCCGGCTGGAGCATCCCCGCGGAACGGAGCTCACCGGCTGGCGGGACTGAATCGCCCGGCCAGGCTGAGCCGCCCGGCCAGGTCGGGCAGCCAGTCGGCCGTGGCCGCTCAGCGGGTCGTGTCCGCCGGGGCCCGCAGCCGGTGGGTCCAGGCACCCTCGGCGATCTCGCCGCGGGCGTCGATGATCGCCCAGTCGACGATGTCGGCGCTGCGGATGCGCAGCGGCCGGCCCATCCGGATGTGCGCCACCGACGGGTGCGCCCCGTCGTTCAGACTGCGCCCGCTCAACAGGGTCGCGTGAGGCCAGCTGGACACCCGAGCCCAGGGCCATTCGGCCCCGTCCGGAACCGCCACCTGATGACGAACGATCAGGGTGCCCAGGGGCGGAAGGTCATGGCCGAGGAACCGGCGACGGACATCGGCGAGGCGCGAGCGGGCGGCGAAGACTGCCTGGTCCCGGGCCACGGGGACACTACTGCCAAACATGCCCCTAATAGTAGTGGAATCCTTCCTTACGGTAGGCGTCGGCGTGGCCGACCGGCACCTTTTGTGGTGCTTCCGGTCCCGCTGCGTGAGGGTCATCGGGATGCGGCCCCGGTCGCGAAGGCGTAGCTTCACAGGACTGGTAACTCTCCGCTAGGTATCGACCCATTACGGGTGAGGTGATCATGGCCGAGACGTTGACGACCCTGGTGGACGCGGCGCATGCGGATGCTGTCCATCTCATCGAGCTCTCCCGCGACGGCGGCGACGCGGCCGGTGCCGTGGACGGCCCGCCCAGCGATCCCCGCCAGGCGCTGCACGCCAGCGACGCGGCGGTGGCGGCCGTCTCGGCCCATCTCAGCGCGATGGAGGCCGTCGTCTATCCGGAGATGGCCCGCCGGGTGCCGGGGGGGCGGGCGCGGGTCGCGGAGCTGGGCCGGCTGGCCCGCCAGTGCTCGTCGGTGATGCGCGGCATCGAGCAGTACGTGCAGGGGGACCTCAATCACCCGGCGAACACCGTGGCGAGCCTGCGCCGGGACCTCGCGGCGCTGCTCGCCGAGCACGAGAAGGGGGAGTGCGGGCTGCTGCGTGAGCTCACCGAACGGCTCTCCAACGACGAGCGCCGGCATCTGCTCGACCGCTTCGCCGACGCCATGCGCCACGCGCCGACCCGGCCCCACCCGCATCTCGGGCACGGCGGGATCTTCGGCGGCAGCCTGGCGATCCGTCTCCTCGGCAGCTTTGACCACCTGCTCGACGTCATGGATGCGCGTGAGGTGGCCGGAGCCCCGGTGCGGGCTCCCGCGCCCGCCGGGCTGTGGGGCTGGTACCTGCTGGGCCGGCCCACCGCGCCCGCCCCCGAATGGCCGGCGACGGATCAACCCGCGTCGGCGGCCGACCGGTCCCCGTCCGAGCCGCAGCGTTCCGCCGCCCGCGGGAGCGGACCGCGGCGCTGAGCCCGCCGCGCCCGCCTGCCGCCCGCCTGCCGCGGGCCTGGTGTGGTCGCCCGGACACACCTCTGCCGGTTCGGATGCTGTCCGGCCTGACTTGATGGTGAAATGTTTCTAACCTCGCTCTGGTAGCGGCGGTAGCGGATGGCGCGTTCGGCGTTCCGCTGCGCGCGGCTGCCCGTGGGCGTGCCATGCTTCAGGTCCGGATGGGCCGATATGGCCCGCGTGTCGTGCACTGCCGAGGAGACGTGTCAGAAAGAGAGAGCACCGCAGTCCGGGTGCCAGGAACGGAACCGGCAGATGTGGTCTGGCCGATACTCCTCGTCGAAGACGATGATGCGGACGCCTACCTGGTGTCCGAGCTGCTCGACGAGGTGGCGGCGCCGGTCAAGCTGACCCGGGTGCGCACCGTGGCCGAGGCGGTCCGCCGCAGCGAGCAGGTCGCCTGCGTGCTGCTGGACCTCGGGTTGCCCGACAGCGAGGGCCTCTCGGCGCTGCGTCGGCTGCTGGCGGTGGAGGCGGGCGCGCCGGTCGTCGTGCTCACCGGCATGGTCGATGAGTACCGGGGCGCCCAGGCGGTCGCCGCAGGAGCCCAGGACTACCTCGTCAAGGGCCAGGTCGACGGGCGGAATCTGGTGCGGGCCGTGAGCTACGCGATCGAGCGCAAGCGGGCTGACACTGCGGCGCAGGCGCTGCGCGAGTCGGAGCTGCGCGCGGACGAGCGGGCCCGGCTCGAACGCGGACTGCTGCCCCGCCCGCTCTACGACGACCGCCGGCTGCGCCACGCCGCCCGCTACCGGCCCGGCCGGCAGCAGTCGCTGCTCGGGGGTGACTTCTACGACATGGTGTCCACCCCCGACGGGACGGTCCACGTGCTGCTCGGCGACGTCTGCGGGCACGGCCCGGACGAGGCCGCCCTCGGGGTCAGCCTGCGCATCGCCTGGCGCACTCTCGTCCTGGCCGGGGTGGCGGAGGCCGACCGGCTCGGGTATCTCCAGCGGGTGCTGGTCAGCGAACGCGAACACGACGAGATCTTTGCCACGGTCTGTGCCCTCTCGATCGCCCCCGACCGAGGTTCGGTGCGGATGCGGTTGGCCGGCCATCCGCCGCCCGCGTTGCTGCACCCGCGGCTCGCCGCGCTGCCCGGCGACGTCGTCGGGCCGGCGCTGGGCATCCTCGACGAGGATCTCACCGAGGAGGTGCTGGTCGAGCTCGGTCCGCGATGGATGCTGCTGCTCGCGACCGACGGCCTGCTGGAGGGGCGGGAGGGACCGGGCGGGGAGCCCCTGGGCTGGGAAGGCGTGCTGCCTGAGATCGCCCGACTGTGGCCCCCGGCCGGGCCGGACAGCCTTCTCGACAACCTCATCGACAGGGTCGAGGCCCGCAACGGCGGCCCGCTCACCGACGACGTCGCCCTGCTGCTGCTCATGTGGGGGGCCGACTGATGGCAACGCCGAAAGGACCTTCCGGCACGGACCCGACCGCCGCGGCGGACTCCGCCGTGCCGGCGGACTCCGCCGTGCCGGCGGATGCCCAGGTCTCGGCGGATGCCCAGGTCTCGGCCGGTGCCCAGGTCTCGGCCGATGAGGTGGCCTCGGCGCCGGGGGGCGGCCCGAGGGCGCGCGGCGGCGGGTCCGGGCGGTTCGGGTTCGGGCGGAGCTGGCGGTTGCGGCGCCGGCTCGGGGTGACCTACACGGTCGCGGCGGCGGCGCTGCTCATCATCGTCGGGCTGGTCGTGTCGTCGCTGGTGCGGCTGGACAATGCCATCCACACCCGCAGCGACATCATGGCCCCGGCCCTGCTGGGCTCCGCGCAACTCGTCAGCAGCCTGGTCGACCAGGAGACCGGCATGCGCGGCTACCTGCTCCAGGCCCGCGAGGAGTTCCTCGAGCCCTACAACAGTGGTCGCCGCGAGGAGAGTGTCCAGCTCACGGACCTGCAACGTCGGCTCGCCGAACGGCCCGACCTGCTCGGAAAGCTGAACATCCTCGAGGATCGGATCCGGGCCTGGCACCGCGACTACGCCGACCCGGCCATCAACGTGGTCCGCAGCCGGGGGCCGGACGCGGCGACGCTGCTGTCGCCGGAACTCGGCAAGCGGCGCTTCGACGCGGTCCGCGCCGCGTCCGACGACCTGGAGTCGGCGCTGCGGGTAAAGGCGATCAAGGCTCGGGACAACGTCGACGCCGCGCTGCGCTTCCTCGTTCTCGCCCTTTCGATCGGCGCGCTGGTCCTGGTCGTCCTGCTGGCGGCGATCGCCCGGGCGCTGCGGGTCTGGGTGACCCGGCCGATCGAGCAGGTGGCCGGCGACGCGCGCACCGTCGCCTCCGGCCGTCTCGATCACGTCGTCGAACCCGCTGGCCCACCCGACATGGTGGCGCTGGCCAGCGACGTGGAGTCGATGCGCAAGCAGCTTCTGGGCGAGCTGGGGGTCGCACGGGCGGCGCGCACCGCGCTGGAGACGCAGGCCGAGGTGCTGCAGCGGTCGAACCGCGACCTGGAGCAGTTCGCCTACGTCGCCTCGCACGACCTGCAGGAGCCGCTGCGGAAGGTGGCGAGCTTCTGCCAGCTGCTGGAGCGGCGCTACGGCGACAAGCTCGACGAGCGGGGCGTGCAGTACATCGCCTTCGCCGTCGACGGCGCCAAGCGGATGCAGCAGCTCATCAACGACCTGCTCGCGTTCTCCCGGGTCGGGCGGAGCACCGAGGGTTTCGTCGACATCGGGCTCGGTGACGTCCTCGGCCGGGCCACGACCACCCTGTCCCTGTCGATCGAGAGCCTGCAGGCCGAGGTCACCGCGGACGAGCTGCCCGTCGTGCGGGGTGATCCGGTGCTGCTCACCCAGTTGCTGACCAACCTGATCGGCAACGCGCTGAAGTTTCGCGGCGATGAGGTCCCGCGCCTGCATGTCAGCGCCGTCGAGCGGGAAGACGACTGGGAGTTCGCCTGCGCGGACAACGGCATCGGCATCGACCCGGAGTACGGAGAGAAGATCTTCGTGATCTTCCAGCGCCTGCATGGCCGGGACGTGTATGAGGGCACGGGCATCGGGCTGGCCCTGTGCCGCAAGATCGTCGAGTTCCACGGCGGCAGGATCTGGCTGGACGCGACCGTGGAGCGCGGCACGACCTTCCGGTTCACGCTGCCGAAGCGGTCGTTGCTCGCCTCGATGTCCGACCCCGCCGAGCTGGCGGGCGTCGTGGCCGGCGCCGGCCAGTCAACCCCGTCCGCATCCGCACCGTCCGCATCCGCACCGTCCGCACCGGCACCCTCTGCCCCTGCCCCTGCC
>NZ_JAMPTM010000169.1 GCF_025403375.1 Frankia gtarii | reverse complement strand
GGCGGGTCGGGCGCCCTTGCGCAGAGTTGTCGTGTCCTCCGCGGACTGATGTCCCCGTGTGACACGCGGGGGGTCGGTGTCCCCATCGATGGGGTTGTGCGCTAGGTTGAACACAACATCTGGTGCTTACGAGGGTGTAAGTCATCCACAGCTTGATGCACAGGCTTTCCACAGGAGCGCGGGTGGCCCGTCCACGATGGGCGTCCGGCGGGCGGCGGGCGGGTCGGCACACGGCCCGTCATCCCGTCGCGCCGGGCGGTCCGCGTCGGACCGGACGAAGGAGGCATATCGCATGCGATGCCCGTTCTGCCGGCATCCGGACAGCCGTGTCGTCGACAGCCGCGAGGCCGAGGAGGGCTCGGCGATCCGGCGGCGGCGATCCTGCCTGTCGTGCGGTCGCCGGTTCACCACCATGGAGGAGGCGTCGCTGCGGGTACTCAAGCGCAGCGGCGTGGCGGAGCCGTTCAGCCGCGCGAAGGTGATCGCCGGGGTACGCAAGGCCTGTCAGGGCCGGCCGGTGCGCGGTGACGATCTCGCGCTGCTCGCGCAGCGAGTGGAGGACGCCGTGCGTTCCTCAGGTTCGGCAGAGGTCCCCGCGGAGGCGATCGGTCGGGCGATCCTCGGCCCTCTCCGCGAGCTCGACGAGGTGGCGTACCTCCGCTTCGCCTCGGTGTACCTGGCCTTCGAGTCGCTCGGTGACTTCGAGAGCGCGATCGCGGCGCTGCGGGCCGAGATCTCCGGCGCCCGCCGCGGCGCCGCGGCGGAGGAGGTCGACGACCCGGACGAGCCCGAGGATCGGGCCGTCCGTCCCGTCGGCGGGTCGCTCGCCGATCCGGCGGATCCGTCCCAGCGCGCGGGGCCCCCGGGTCTCGTGGGCCCGTCGCCCGGCGGCCGGCGGGCCGACCCGGATACGCAACGCCCCGCCCGCCGCGGTGGCGGGAACCAGTTGAACATCGTCGAGGGCGGGCTCGGCCAGGCCGAGCCGGCCGCGGGGGAGTGCGAGGCCGGCCCGGCTCGCGCTGTGCGCGGCGCGTCGCCGGCCACCCGAACCTGACGGGTCGCCGCGGGACCGCCGAGGCCACGTCCCGCCCGACCCGATAACAGCTCCGCCGCCCCACCGGCCCGTTCCCGTGTACACGGGATGACCTGACCCGGCCGGCGTGGGCGTCCGATCCCGCGCGACCCGGTTTCGCGCGCCCTGCCCGTCGCCCCAGCCCGGCCAGGGCGGGATGGGACGGCGCCGGGAGGCGGCCCGGACCGCCGGGTTCGGTGTGTTCCTCATGCGTGCCGTTCCCCGCGTGACCCGGTCGACTGCCCGGGTCACGCGCCGGCCGGCACGCCGATTCGCCCGGGATGCACCGTCCACGCGTGCAGTGGGCCGGGCCCGGGCGGGGATGCCACCACCAATGCGCCAGCGTGCGCCGACGAGAACACAGGACGAGGAGCGTCATGACCGAAAGCCGAGGCACGAAGGCGGGCAGGTCCGCGACCAGGGCGGGCGGATTGAAGATCCGGCGCTCGCGCACCACCGCCGGCGTGCACCCGTACGACGAGGTCACCTGGGAGACCCGGGACGTCGTCATGACCAACTGGCGGGACGGCTCGGTCAACTTCGAGCAACGCGGGGTGGAGTTCCCCGAGTTCTGGTCGGTCAACGCATCGAACATCGTGACGAGCAAGTACTTCCGCGGGGCGCTGGGCACGTCGACCCGCGAGTCCTCCCTACGCCAGCTCATCGACCGGGTGGTGCACGCCTACACCGCCGGCGGCCGCGAGCACGGCTACTTCGCCACCGACGCCGACGCCGAGACCTTCGAGCACGAGCTGACCTGGATGCTGCTCCACCAGGTGTTCAGCTTCAACTCCCCGGTGTGGTTCAACGTCGGAACCACGGCGCCTCAGCAAGTCTCAGCGTGCTTCATTCTTTCAGTTGATGACACTATGGAGTCGATTCTCAACTGGTACCGCGAGGAAGGGCTGATCTTCAAGGGCGGCTCGGGGGCCGGGCTGAACCTGTCCCGCATCCGCTCGTCGAAGGAGCTGCTGTCCTCCGGCGGCACCGCGTCCGGCCCGGTGAGCTTCATGCGTGGCGCCGACGCGTCGGCGGGCACGATCAAGTCGGGCGGTGCGACCCGGCGGGCCGCGAAGATGGTCGTCCTCGACGTCGACCACCCGGACATCGTCGAGTTCGTCGAGACGAAGGCCCGCGAGGAGAACAAGATCCGGGCACTGCGCGACGCCGGGTTCGACATGGACCTCGGCGGCCGCGACATCGCCTCCGTGCAGTACCAGAACGCCAACAACTCGGTCCGGGTCACCGACGAGTTCATGCGGGCCGTCGTCGACGGCGCCACCTTCGACCTGCGGGCCCGCCTCGACGGCCGGACCATCGAGACGGTCGACGCCAAGGGTCTGTTCCGTACCGTCGCCGAGGCGGCCTGGGCCTGCGCCGACCCCGGCATCCAGTACGACGGCACGATCAACGACTGGCACACCTGCCCCGAGAGCGGCCGGATCAGCGCGTCCAACCCGTGCAGCGAGTACGTGCACCTGGACAACTCCAGCTGCAACCTGGCGTCGCTGAACCTGCTGAAGTTCCTGCGTCCGGACCGGACCTTCGACGCCGAGGCGTTCGTCGCCGCCGTAGAGCTGATCATCACGGCGATGGACATCTCGATCTGCTTCGCCGACTTCCCGACGCCGGAGATCACCGCGGTCACCCGCGCCTACCGCCAGCTCGGCATCGGGTACGCCAACCTCGGCGCGCTGCTGATGGCCAGCGCCCGCGCCTACGATTCCGAGGGCGGCCGCGCGCTCGCCGCGTCGATCACCTCGCTGATGACCGCCACCGCCTACCGGCGTTCGGCGGAGCTCGCCGGGATCGTCGGCGCCTACGACGGCTTCGCCCGCAACGCCGACGCGCACCGCCGCGTGGTGCGCAAGCACTCCGCCGCGAACGACATGGTGCGCTCGGTGCACCCCGAGGACGCCCGGGTGCTTGCCGTGGCGTCGAAGGAATGGTCGCGGGCGCAGACCGTCGGTGACAAGCACGGCTGGCGCAACGCCCAGGTCAGCCTGCTCGCCCCGACCGGCACGATCGGTCTGGCGATGGACTGCGACACCACCGGCATCGAGCCGGACCTCGCCCTGGTGAAGATGAAGAAGCTGGTCGGCGGCGCCAGCATGCGGATCGTCAACCAGACGGTCCCGGCGGCGCTGCGGGCACTCGGCTACCCGGAGGAGACCCTCGAGGCGATCGTCGAGTACATCGCCGAGCACGGCCACGTCGTCGACGCCCCCGGCCTGCGCCCCGAGCACTACGACGTGTTCGACTGCGCGATCGGCGAGCGGGCGATCTCCCCGATGGGGCACGTGCGGATGATGGCCGCGGTGCAGTCGTTCCTGTCCGGCGCGATCTCCAAGACGGTGAACATGCCGTCGACCGCGACCGTCGACGAGGTCGAGGAGATCTACCTGGAGGGCTGGCGACTCGGCCTGAAGGCGCTGGCCATCTACCGGGACAACTGCAAGGTCGGCCAGCCGCTGTCCGACGTCCGAGGGGCGAAGCGGGACGCCGCGGCGAGTGCTGCCACCGCCGCGGCCCTGGCCGCACCCGCGGCTGCCGCGTCCGCAGTGTCCGCCGAGGTGGAGTACCAGCCGGTGCGCCGGCGGCTGCCGAAGACCCGTCCGTCGCAGACGGTCTCGTTCGCCGTCGGCGGTGCCGAGGGCTACCTGACCGCCGGCTCCTACCCGGACGACGGCCTCGGCGAGGTCTTCATCAAGATGTCGAAGCAGGGCTCCACCCTGGCCGGGGTGATGGACGCCTTCGCCATCGCGATCTCGATCGGCCTGCAGTACGGCGTGCCGCTGGAGGCGTACGTCAGCAAGTTCATCAACATGCGTTTCGAGCCGGCCGGGATGACCGATGACCCGGACGTCCGGATCGCCCAGTCGATCATGGACTATCTGTTCCGCCGGCTGGCCCTGGACTACCTCGACGCCGACCGCCGCGCCGAGCTCGGCATCTCCACCGCGGCCGAGCGCACCCGCGCGGTCGCCGACCACTACGGCCAGCCGGCCGACGCGGCCGCCCCCGCCGACGCGGAGACGGCCGCCCCCGCCGCGTCGGTGGCATTGCCCGGTGCGGCCATCGCGGGCCCGGTCGCGAACGGCACCGGGCCGACGCCGGCGGCGAGCCGGTCCGCGGCGGGCGGCTCGGCGGCGGGCAGCAACGGCGTCGCTGTCGGGCACGGGCCCGCCCACGTGGCCCGGGAGCTGCGACTGGCGACCCCCGGCGAGTCGCTGGTCGCCCAGACGGTCGTCGACGCCCCGCTCTGCTTCGCCTGCGGGGTGACGATGCGCCCGGCCGGCAGCTGCTACGTCTGCGAGCAGTGCGGCTCGACCAGCGGCTGCAGCTGAGCGAGCCCGCGGGTCCGCATGCGGTGGCCCCGGTCGGCAGGCAATCCCTGCCGGCCGGGCCACCGGCCGAGCACCGCTCCCGCGCACGTCCGAGGCAGTGCGGTCGCCCGGCGCGCGGGCGGCGCCGCGGTCAGCGTTCGGTGTCGAACAGGTCGATGAGCAGCGCCGCCGTCCAGGAGAAGCGGTTGCTGCCGGCACCCGAACCGTCGAGCGGCGAGTAGTACTCGAACATCGCTCCGGAGGAGGCAATCACGTCGACCGTGTTGCGGCGCAGGTTCTCGGCGGCGTCGAGCCGGCCGTAGCGCTCCAGCCCGTCGGCGATCAGCCAGTTCATGTTGATCCAGAGCGGGCCCTGCCAGTAGCAGCGGGGAAGGAAGTTCGGGTCGTCCAGGGGCACGCTCGCGATGCCGAAGCGCGACCAGTAGCGCGGCGAGGTGATCGTCTTCACCATCTCGTCGACGCGGTCCTCGGGCACCACGCCGGCGTAGAGCGGCAACAGGCCGGCGATCGTCTCGTGGCGCAGCAGGGTCCGGGTCCGAAAATCGCGGCTGTAGTAGACGCCGTCGACGACGAGCTCTCCCATCGCCTCCCGGGTACGGCGCGCCGACCGGCGCAGCCTGGCCGGGATGTCCTCGCCGATCTCGGCGGCGATGGTGCTCAGGTGCTCGTTGGCGCGGACCAGGATCGCGTTGAACGCCACGTCCTGCACGAGGGGGACGATGGTCCGCCGAATCTCCCGGAAGTTGTAGTGCGCCCGGCGCAGCTCGCGCACGATCCGGTACAGCGTGAACAGGTCCCCCGAGGTGAGTCGCTCATCCGAGGGGACCTCCTTGGCGTCGCGGCGCAGCGCGTCCAGGGCGTCGTCGCCGTTGATGCGCCGCAGTGCCCGCACGCCCAGCGGCGCCACCGGCCTGGTGATCTCCATCCAGGTCGGGGTGTTGTCCATCCCGGACTCCCAGGAGTGAACCAGGGACACCAGGCCGTCGTCGTCCGGGTCGCGCTCGTCGTAGAGCCACTGATGAAAGCGCAGCAGCCCGGGGAACAGCCGGCGGTAGAACTCGCCGCGTTCGGAGTCGGACATCATGGCGCCGATCCGGACCGCGGCCTCGGCGATCATCGGCGGCTGGGTGACGCCGGTGCTCTGCGCACCGCCGGCGGTGGTCGTCACCCGGTCGCAGCGCCAGCGCTGCGGACCCGCGTGGTAGAAATCGGTGGTCTCCGCGAAGATCACGTGCGGGATCATGCCGTTCGGCCACTGCCCGCGCAGCAGGGAGAGGATCTCGGCGGCGGCGCGCTGGGGATCGAGGTGGCGCAGCCCGATCGCGATGAAGCAGGAGTCCCACAGCCACTGGTGTGGATACAGCGTCGGCGACGGCCGGGTGATGTCGCCGAGGTCGTTGCCGCGCAGCACGGAGACCGCGGTCTCGCGCAACGCCGCCAGCTCTGTCGGGAGGCTGGGGACGGACATCGTGTGAGAGTAGCCGTCACCCGCTGTGCACACGGGGAGGGCGGCCTTGGTGTGGTCTGCCTAACGAAAACGTTGTTGGCGCCCCGCGGCCGACCAGATGCGTCACGCGACCGGCGGCTGCGGGCGCGGGCGGACACGCCATGGTTGGCGCTGTGAGCCTGTCCGGTTGGGTGCTGCCCGGGTGGGCGGAGCGTGTATGCCGATCCGTCCCAATCCGGGGTCGGTCGAGGCGTCGTGCCGGTGCCGCGGATGGGTCTCGGGCGTGTCGGATGACCGGCGTCGCCCGATGGCGGTACTCGAAGGAAAATGTGGTGCGGATGGCAGGACCCCAAAATTCTCACAGTCGGTAAGCACTAGGATACTCATCGTTGAGGATCCGGGGCCTCGGCGGGGGTCTCGCCACGCGAGAAGGTCAAGATAGTTCGCGGAACGCGCCACACCGCGGGATCTGCCAGGTAGTCTTCGCGACAGCGAGTTCAGCGTCTCGAGGGTGTGGGTCTACACTGCCGGTAGGCCCGGCGATCGCTGATGTCCGGGTGCGCCTGCACGGGGAATGGTTCTGCGACTCCGTTCGTTACCTCCCACGTGCACGGAAACAGACGTCCCACCCGCACCGACCATCGGATTTGCCACTGATGACGCTGCCTGCCCTGGAACTTGCCGAGCGCACCGACGAGAACCGCCCGCGTAGCCCGCGGCGTACTCGCCGGTCCGCTGCATCTGCCCGTACCGCCACCAGCCGTTCACTGGCCGCTGTGCCCGATGACGGCGACGAACTCGATGTGAGTGCTGTCGCCGAGGTCATCGCACGCGGTCGCGAGTCCGGCGAGATCAGCCGGTCCGAGCTGCGTGACGCGCTCGAGTCCGCGGACATCGGCCTCGAGCTGTTGCCTGCGCTGATCGCGAAGCTGAGCGCTGCCGGCGTCGAGCTCCTCGAAGAGGAGGAGACGACCGACGAGGTCACCGCCGCCACCCGCTCCACCGCCGAACACGCCGGCACCGCCGACCTCGTGCGTATGTACCTGCGCGAGATCGGGAAGGTGCCGCTACTCAACGCCGCCCAGGAGGTCGAGCTCTCCAAGCGGGTCGAGGCCGGGCTCTTCGCCGAACACAAGCTGGAGTCCGACCCCGACCTGCCTGCCGACCTCCGCCGTGACCTGGGTCTGCTTGTCAAGGACGGCCATGCCGCCAAGCAGCAGCTCGTCTCGGCGAACCTGCGCCTGGTCGTCTCCGTCGCGAAGAAGTACAGCGGCCGCGGGATGACCCTGCTGGACCTGGTCCAGGAGGGCAACCTCGGGCTCATCCGCGCGGTGGAGAAGTTCGACTACGCCAAGGGCTACAAGTTCTCGACCTACGCGACCTGGTGGATCCGCCAGGCCATCGGTCGAGCGCTGGCCGACCAGGCCCGGACCATCCGGATCCCGGTCCACGTGGTCGAGCAGATCAACAAGATCACGCGGCTGCAGCGCCAGCTCGTCTCCACCCTCGGTCGCGAGCCGACCGACGAGGAGCTCGCCCTCGAGCTGGACATGCCGATCGAGCAGGTCGTCGAGCTGCGCCGCTACGCGCAGGACACGGTGAGCCTGGAGACCTCCGTCGGCGACGACGGCGACTCCGTGCTCGGCGACTTCATCGAGGACTCGGACGCGACCTCCCCGGCGGACGCCGCCTCGTACGGCGCGATGCAGGACGAGATCGAGAACGTGCTCGGTGGCCTCAACCCGCGGGAGCGGGAGGTGATGCGGCTGCGCTTCGGCCTCGCCGACGGCAAGCAGCACACCCTCGCCGAGGTGGGTAACCGGCTCGGTCTCACCCGCGAGCGGATCCGGCAGATCGAGCGGGACACCCTGCGTGAGCTGCGCAAGCCCGCCGTCGCTGGTCGGCTGCGGGAGTTTCTCGACTGACCGCTTACGGCCGGACGCCGCCGGCACGGCGGGCGCGCACCGGGCCGCGGGTGGCATCCCCCATGGGGGGCACGACACGCCGGTGACGGCGTGGTCGTGGGTTCGATGGAAGCCGGATCTTCGCTGCATCCAGCGAAGATCCGGCTTTGCTGTCGTGCCGCGCCGATCCAGTCGCGGTCGCGGTTGGTCAGGCGTCCGGTGTGGCGGTGGCCGCGCGGGCCTGCTCGGCGGTGGCCAGCAGTGTGAACAGGGCCTGCGGGTTGGCGACCGCGTCGAGGCTCACGACGTCGGCCAGCGCGGCTCCGGCGAGCAGCCGTTTGACCGGAACTTCCAGCTTCTTGCCGTTGTGGGTCCGCGGCACGGCGGGGATCTCGAGGATCCGGTCCGGCACGTGCCGCGGGCTGAGCTCGGTGCGCACCGTGTGCCGGATCCGCTGCGCGAGTTCCGGGGTGAGGCCTGGCTCGGCGAGGGCCACGAACAGCAGTAGCTCCCCGCGGCCGGGTGCGCCGGAGGTGTCCACGGCGAGGCTGTCGGCGACCTCGGCAAGCTGCTCGACGACGCTGTAGAGCTCGCCGGTGCCGATCCTGATCCCGCCGCGGTTGAGGGTGGCGTCCGAACGTCCCTCGACGACGACGGCACCGTCAGGGGTGATCCGCACCCGGTCGCCGTGCCGCCAGACCCCTGGGAAGGTCGCGTAGTAGCTGTCATACAGCCGGCTGCCGTCCTGATCACCCCACAGACCCAGCGGCATCGAGGGCATCGGGGCGGTCACGACGAGCTCGCCGACCTCGTCGACGAGCTCCTTGCCGTCGGCGTCGAAGGCGGCAACGGCGCAGCCCAGGGCCCGTGAGCCGATCTCCCCGGCGCGCACGGGCATGGTCGGCAGCCCGGCCACCAGCGCCGTGCAGACGTCGGTGCCACCGCTGATCGACGACAGCATCACCTGCGGGCTGACCGCGTCGTACACCCAGGCATAGGCGGTGGCGGACAGCGGCGACCCGGTTGACCCGATGGTGCGCAACAGGGACAGATCGGCATGTTCGCGGGGCACCAGGTTCGCGTCCCGGCAGGACTGCAGGTAGGCCGCGGACGTGCCGAGGAAGGTCAGCTCCAGCGCCTCCGCCAGACCGAACAGGGTGCCGAGCGTCGGGTAGCCGGCGGCGCCGTCGTAGAGCACGATCGTCGCGCCGACCAGCAGGCCGGAGACGAGATAGTTCCACATCATCCAGCCGGTCGTGGTGAACCAGCAGAACCGGTCGTCGGGGCCGAGGTCGAGGTGCAGCGCCAGCGCCTTGAGATGTTCCAGCAGGATGCCGCCATGTCCCTGCAAGATCGCCTTCGGTGGCCCCGTCGTGCCGGAGGAGTGGACGATCCACAACGGCGCGTCGAAGGCGACCCGGTTGAACGTGAGCTCGGCGTCCTCCACGGCCATCAGCTCGTCCCAGGTGAGCAGGCCGGGCAGCCCGGCGCCGCGAGCGCGGGCGAATGCGTCCGGTGCCAGGTAGGGCACGATGACGGTCGCGGCGAGCCCGGGCAGGTCGGCGGCGAGCGCGGCGAGCGCGGCGACGGTGTCGTAGCCCTTGCCGCTGTAGGTGTAGCCGTCGACGCCGATGAGGACCTTCGGGGTGATCTGGGCAAAGCGGGCGACCAGTGCCGTGGCGCCGAGCTCGGGCGAGCACGACGACCACACCGCGCCGATGCTGGCGGTCGCCAGCATCGCCACCGTGGCGTAGACGGTGTTCGGCAGCACACCGCAGATCCGGTCGCCCTCGGTGACCCCGAGGGCGCGCAGGCCGGCTGCGGCCCGAGCGACCTGGCGGCGCAGCTCGTCCCAGGAGACCACCACGGTCGCGCCGTCCTCCCGCACGGCGATCACCGCTGGCGCGCCGCCCCGGCGGGTCAGCGCATTCTCGGCGTAGTTGACCCGGGCGCCGGGGAACCACACGGCGCCCGGCATTCCGGCACCGTCGAGGGCGGGGCGCTCGGTCAGGGCGGGACCGTCGCCGCGCTCGCCCTCGACGGCGCAGAAGTCCCAGATCGACTGCCAGAAGGGGCCAAGCTCGGTGACCGACCACGCCCACAGGGCCGCCTCGTCGCCGAGATCCAGCCCGCGTTCGGTGGCGAGCCAGCTGCGGTAGTTCGTCACCGCCGCCTGCTCGATCCGCCGCGCGGAGGGCTCCCACAGCGGCGTACCGGGACGAATTCTGGTCGCGTCGGCGGCCGCGGGATTCTGCGCGACCGCCGACGCCGGACGCTGCGGTGCCGTTCCGTCTGCTGCCACGGGCACTGACCCTAGGGCATTTCGAGTGGATCTACGGTGAAGCTCGATCCGCCGGTGGCCTGTCGAGACTGTCACCACCGCTATCAGCGTCGGACCTGTTCGGGCTACCTTCGAGGGGTGACGGTGCCAGGCGGAACGCAGCGATTCGGTGGCACCAGACCGCCGGACGGCACCAGACCGCCGGACGGGACCAGACCGCCGGCGGTCGATTCGAGTGCGGCCGCACCGGCCGGGGAGCCAACGATCCTGGCCTGGGATCCCGCAATGGCCAGCTATGACTTCGGGCCGCAGCATCCGCTGCACCCGGTCCGGCTGGGCCTGACGATGGATCTCGCCGCGAGCCTGGGTGTCCTCGACGCACCCGGGCTGCGCATCACCACCCCGACCCTGGCCTCCGACGAGCTGATCGAGCTCATCCACGATCCGCTCTACGTGAACGCGGTCCGCGCCGCGCCGGATCCCGCTCGGGCGAGGATGGCGGCCCTGTTCGGCCTCGGCACCGCCGACAACCCGATCTTCCAGCGGATGCACGAGGCCGCGGCCCTGATCACCGGTGGCACGATCGAGGCCGCCCGGGCGGTGTGGGCGGGGCCGGCGCGCCACGCCGTGTCGATCGCCGGCGGGCTGCACCACGCGATGCCGGGGATGGCCAGCGGCTTCTGCATCTACAACGATCCCGCCATCGCGATCGCCTGGCTGCTCGCCGCCGGGGCGACCCGGATCGCCTACGTCGACGTGGACGTGCACCACGGCGACGGGGTGCAGAACGCGTTCTACGACGACCCGCGGGTCCTCACCATCTCGCTGCACCAGACCGGGCGGACGCTGTTCCCCGGCACCGGCTTCCCCGACGAGGTCGGCGCCCCCGGCGCCGCGGGCAGCGCCGTGAACGTCGCGCTGCCCGCGTTCACCGGTGACGCCGGCTGGCTGCGGGCCTTCTCCGGGGTCGTGCCGGTGCTGCTGCGCTCGTTCCGGCCACAGGTGCTGGTGACCCAGCACGGCTGCGACACCCACGCCCTCGATCCGCTGGCCGATCTGGAACTGTCGGTCGACGGGCAGCGGGCCTCCTACGAGGCGCTGCACGCGCTGTCCCACGAGCTGTGCGACGGCCGTTGGCTGGCCTGCGGCGGCGGCGGGTACGCGTTGGACGCGGTGGTGCCGCGGGCCTGGACGCAGCTGCTGGCGGTCGCCGCCCACCACTCCCTCGAACCCGGCACCGCGTTGCCGCCGCAGTGGCGCGCCGAAGCCCCACAGCGGGTGCGGGCCGTCACCGGCCAGAAGTCCGTGGGGGGCACGACGGGGATGCCCCGAACTCTCGGCGACGGGGTGAGCGTGCGTTACCGGCCCTGGGATGCCGGCGAGGGCGATCCCGACGACCCGCTGGACCGCGCGGTCGCCGCCACCCGGCGTGAGGTGCTGCCCCTGCACGGCCTCGACCCGACCGTGGACCGGTGAGCGCCGCGCCGCTGCCGCCCCCGGGCGGGGACGACACGCCGCTGGCATATCCGGCGGAGTGGGAGGCCGACGTCATCCTCACCGACGGCGGCACGGCCCACATCAGACCGATCCTGCCGACCGACGGCCCGCTGCTTCAGGGGTTCTGGACGCGGCTGTCCCCCCAGTCGATCTACTTCCGTTTCTTCACCGCCCGTCGGGCGCTGAGCGACGCTGACATCCACCGGATGACCGTGGTGGACCAGCGGACGCGCGGCGCCATCGTCGCCATGATCGGTGACGATCTCGTCGCCGTGGCGCACTGGGAGGGCACCGCGGCCCGGCCGACCGAGGCGGAGGTGGCCTTCCTGGTGGAGGACGCCCAGCAGGGCCGGGGGCTCGGCTCGGTGCTGCTGGAGCACCTCGCCGCCGCGGCCTGGGACCGCGGCATCCGTCGATTCGACGCCGACGTGCTCGGCGAGAACCGACAGATGATCCGCGTCTTCCTCGACGCCGGTTACACCGTCGCGCGGGCCTGGGATTCCGGCGCCGTCCGGCTGTCGTTCGAGATCACCCCCACCGAGCAGTCGGTCACGGTGATGCGCGCCCGTGAACATCGGGCGGAGGCGGCCTCCATCGGTCGGTTGCTGCATCCCCGGTCGATCGCCGTCATCGGCGCCGCCCGCGCCGCGGGCTCCCTGGGCAACTCGGTGCTGCGCCACCTGCTCACCGGCGGTTTCGACGGGCCCGTGTACCCGGTGAACCCGGCCGCCGCGGCGGCCGGCACCGCGGTCGCCTCGATCCGCGCCTACGGCGGCATCGAGGAGGTGCCCCGTCCGATCGACCTGGCCGTGGTGTGCGTGCCGCCGGCCGAGGTGCCCGGGGTCGTCGCCGCGTGCGGGCGGGCCGGGGTGTGGGGCCTGGTCGTGCTCACCGACCAGCGTGACGACGCGGCCGATGCCGCCCTGGCCGCCGAGGCGCGGGCCGGCGGCATGCGGGTCGTCGGCCCGGCCAGCATGGGCATCCAGAACCCGGCCGGGGGGCTGAACGCGTCGATGGTGCCGCAGATGCCGCCGGCCGGGCGGGTCGGCTGCTACTCGCAGTCCGGCCCGTTCGGCGGGGCGATCCTGCAGGCGGCCGCCGCGCGCCGCGTCGGGCTGTCCGTGTTCGTCTCGGCGGGGGACCGGGCCGACGTCAGCGGCAACGACCTGCTCCAGTACTGGGAGGAGGACCCGGAGACCGACGCGGTGATCATGCATCTGGAGACGTTCGGCAACCCACGCAAGTTCGCCCGGCTGGCCCGCCGCCTCGGCCGGCGCAAGCCGATCGTGACCGTGTACTCCGGCCGTTCGGCCCTCGACGACGCTCTGCTGCGGCAGGCCGGCGTGATCGGCGTGGACCGCATCTCGCAGGCGTTCGACGTCGCGCTGCTGCTCACCTCGCAGCCGCTGCCCGCGGGCAGCCGGGTCGCGGTGATCGGTGACTCCCGGGCGCTGGTCCGGCTCACCGCGCGTGCCGCCGACGCCGCCGGTCTGATCGCCGAGGAGGTCCTGCTACCCGGCGGCAGCGGTTCGGCGGCGTTCACGGCCGCGCTGCTCGGCGCGGCGCAACGGGCCGACGCGCTCATCGTGACGCTGGCCCGCCTGCCGCCGTCCCTGCCGGGCCCGGTGGCGGCCGGTGCCGTCGAGGCGGCCGAGCGGATCACCGTGCCGATCCTCGCCTCCGTGCAGGGCGTCGAGATGCCGCGTGAGCTCGCCGGCATCCCGGCCTACCCGTCCCCGGAGGCCGCGGTGACCGCGCTGCGCCGCGTCGTCGGATACGCGCAGTGGCGGTCCCGTCCGACCGGCACCGAGCCGACCACCCCCGTGCGGACCGACGAGGCCCGCGGGCTCATCGCCGGGCTGACCGGCCGGCTGCCCGAGGAGCGGGCCGCCGCGCTGCTGGACTGCTATGGCATCACGGTGCAGCCGGCGGAGCTCGTGACCTCGCCGCGGCGCGCCGCCGAGGCGGCGCAGCGGCTGGGGTACCCGGTGGCCGTCAAGGCCCGCTCGCGTCCGTACCGGCACCGCCCCGACCTGCGCGGACAGCGCCTCGATCTGCCCGACGCGGCGGCGGTGCGCGCGGCCTGGGCGTCGCTGCGCTCCCAGCTCGGGCCGGAGGTGCCGATCGTCGTGCAGCGGATGGCACCGGTCGGGGTGTCGGTGGTCGTCGGATCGGAGGAGCACCCGCAGTACGGCCCGCTGGTCTCCTTCGGCCTGTCGGGCCCGGCGACGGAGCTGCTCGGTGACCGCGCGCACCACATCGTGCCGCTGACCGACGTCGACGCGGCCCGGCTGGTCCGTTCCGTGCGGGCGGCACCGCTGCTGCTCGGGTACCTCGGCTCGGCCCCGGTCGACATCGCCGCGCTGGAGGATCTTGTGCTGTGTGTCGGTCGGCTCGCCGACGACGTTCCCGAAGTGGTACATCTCACCCTTGACCCGGTCATCGTGTCCACCGGGCGGGTCACCGTGCTGTCGGCGGAGGTCGTGACCGGGCCGTCCGTGCCCAGGGCCGACGCCGGGCCGCGGCGTTTCTGGACGCCTGCGGTGCCGGTGGTCGACCGACCCCCCGTCCGGGGCGGTTCGGCACAACATGGTCACACCGTCCACAATCGTCTCCCATGACGTCGCCGTACTCCGCGCAGCCGCCCGTCTGGCCTGCATCCGGCGCCTTCGGGGTGCCCCAGTCCGAGGCCGTGGGGCCCAAAGAGGCCATGGGCGCCCCCAGGGCGGGGACACCCGGCCAGGCGGAGCTGGTGCCGATGCACGGCCCGGGTCGGGGTTCGCAGCACCAGCCGCCGGAGTCAGGGGCGCCGGGCCCCGCGGGGAACGGCTCCGAAGGCGCCGGTTCCCCCGTCCCGGGGACGGGCCCCATCCCGGCCCCTGGCCCCATCC
>NZ_JAMPTM010000168.1 GCF_025403375.1 Frankia gtarii | reverse complement strand
GTCGACGCGCCGGTGACGGCGACAGCGCTGGCCCCCGCGTCCCCCCCCGACCGGTCGGGGGCCATGCCGGCCCAGGCCGGCAGATCCCTTCCCCGGTCGCGGACCCTGCCGGCCACCCCCGTCGCCGACCCGCCGGGCGGGTGGAGCCTGGAGATCATCGATGACTACGCGCATCACCCGACCGAGATCCGGCTGACGCTCGCCGCGGCCCGCGCCCGGGCGCACGGCCGAGCGGTGTGGGCCGTGCTCCAACCGCACACCTACAGCCGGTTCGCCGCGCTACTCGACGGCTTCGCCACCGCCTTCGCCGACGCCGACCGGTTGTACGTCACCGACATCTACGCCGCCCGGGAGACCGATGACCTCGGTCGGCACCCGATGGACCTGGTCACGCGGCTGGCCGGGCCCGCGGCAGTCGGTTACGTGCCCTGGCCGGAGCTGGTCGACCGGCTCGCCGCGGACGTCCGCGACGCGCTGGGCGGCCCCGTCCCCGCCCAGGCCGGCGGCGTCCTGCTACTCACCCTGGGCGCCGGTACGATCACGACGGTCGGACCGCGGCTGCTGGCGGCGCTGCGCGAGGAGACGCCGCGCTGACGCCGACGCGGCGCCACCGGCGTGATCCTCCCGGCCGTGACGCTGCGTCGATGGTTGACTGCCGCAACACGTCCACCGCCGGCATGGCCGGCGGCGACCGGTGAGGATCAGGTGGATGTCAGACACGCAGGACCCGCGCAGCCCCGGCTTCGACATCCGAGCGGTCAACCAGACCGTGATCGCCGAATACCGGGCGACCGGTGGAGCACTGGAGAAGACGCTGCCCGGCTCTCGGCTCGTCCTGCTGACGACGACCGGGCGGCGCAGCGGGCGGGAACACACCACGCCGCTCGGCTACGTCACTGACGGCCCCTCCGACACCCCGGCGGGCAAGGATCAGCCTGGCGCCGAGGACCAGCCTGGCGGCGGGAACGGGCAGGCCGACCGGCACGGTCGCATCATCGTGTTCGCGTCCAACATGGCCGCCCCAGGGCATCCGGACTGGTACCGGAACCTCACGGCCAACCCCAAGGTCACCGTGGAGCTCGGCACCGACCGTTTCCCCGCGGTGGCCTCGACCGCCACCGGAGCCGACCGGGAACGGCTCTACCAGGCCCTGGTGGAGACCATGCCGGGTATCCGCGGCCACCAGGAACAGGTCGAACGCGAGATCCCCGTCGTCGTCCTGACCGCCCTGCGCTGACGCTCCCCCGCCGCCGACGCCGGCCATCCACGGGTCCGGCCATCCAGTAACACCCGGCCCCGGCCTGCCCGCGGGAGGGTGTCCGCGCGGGCGGGCCGTCAGGAGGCGGCGTGACGGGGCCTGGAGCGGCGGCGGGTTGCCGCCGCATCGCGGACCATCGCGACGATCGCCGCGGCGGCCTGGGGGTAGCCGGTGCCCGCGCACGCCGCCGACATCTTCGCCAGTTGCTCCGGCGAGGTGAGCACCGGCAGCACGTTCGCCAGCAGCCAGTCCGCGTCGAGGTCGGCGTCGTCGACGAGCAGGCCACCGCCGGCCTCCACCGTCGGCAGGGCGTTACGGCGCTGCTCGCCGTTGCCGTGTGGGAGCGGCACGTAGGCCGCCGGCAGGCCCACCGCGGCGAGCTCGGCGCAGGTCATCGCGCCGGAGCGGCACAGCGTCATGTCGGCGGCGACGTAGGCGGACATGATGTCGTCCAGGTAGGGCCGCAGCTCGTAGGGGGCCGGCAGGCCGCGGGGCAGCGCCGCCGCGACCTCGTCGAAGTTCTTCGGCCCGGCTGCGTGCAGCACCTGGACGCCCGCGCCGGCCAGCGGCTGCGCCGCCGCGGTCATGACCTCGTTCAGGCTGCGGGCCCCCTGGGAGCCGCCGAAGACGAGCAGGGTCGGGCGATGCGGGTCAAGCCCGTAGCGGGCCCGCGCGGCGCGGCTGGCCGCCGGCGAACGGTCGAGGGTGAGGATCTGCGCGCGCAGCGGGATCCCGGTGAGGGTCGCACCGCGCAGCGGGGTACTCGGATACGAGGTGGCGACGAACGAGGTGAACCGGGCGCCGAGCCGGTTGGCCATCCCGGGCAGCGGGTTCGCCTCGTGGACCACGATCGGAATGCCGCGGCGCCGGGCGGCGAGATACGCCGGCACCGACACGTAGCCACCAAAGCCGATGACGACGTCCGCCCGGACCCGATCCAACGTCGCGCCCGCCTGGCGCACCGCGTCGAACAGGCGGACGGGCAGCTTCAGCAGCGCGGGCGTGGGCCGACGCGGCATCGGCACCTTCGGCACCGTCGCCAGCTCGTATCCCCGCGCCGGCACCAGGCGCGCCTCCAGGCCGGTAGCCGTGCCCAGCAGGGTGAGCTGGACACGCGGCTCGGCGGCGCGCAGGGCATCCGCCACGGCGAGCGCGGGTTCGACATGGCCGGCTGTCCCGCCGCCGGCGAGCACTACGCTTCGCAACATCGGTCAAGACGATGACACATCAGGCCGGCCCGCGGACCGCCCGGTCCCGGTCACTCGCCCACCGGTGCCTGATGCTATGTCGGGGCCGTCGGCGGGCACGAGCTCCAGGTCGGGTCGCCGGGCGCGACGGCCGGGCAGTCGCCGCCGGCGCGCCCCGGCGCGCTCGGCCCGTGCCACCCGGCGCTCCTCGGCCCGTCGGGCCAGGTACTTCGCCGCCGCGGGCTCCGAGCGGGCGAAGGAGAGCAACATCCCGAGGGCTGCGAGGGTGGGCAGCAGCGCGGACCCACCGAAGGACACCAGCGGCAGGGTGACACCGGTGATCGGCAGCAGGCCGACGACCGCCCCCATGTTCACCACCGCCTGGACGATGATCCACGCGGTGACCCCGGCGGCGGCCAGCCGGACGAACAGGTCGTCGGAGCGGTGGGCGATACGCAGGCCCGCGTAGCCGAGCACGCCGAACAGCCCGACCACCACGAGGCTGCCGACCAGGCCCAGCTCCTCGCCGATGATCGCGAGGATGAAGTCGGTGTGCACCGCGGGCAGCACCTCCGGCCACTTCGCCCGGGACGCGCCGAGCCCGTCCCCCCACCAACCACCCGTGGACAGCGCGTAGATGCCCTGGACGGCCTGGAAGCCGTCGCCGCTGGCGTCGGCGAAGGGGTCGGTGAACGACAGCAGCCGCCGGATCCGGTAGGGCTCGACGACGGCGAGCACCGACGCCGCGAGGATCATCGAACCGAGCACGGCGCCGTAGAAGCGCTTCGGGGTGCCGATCACCCACAGGATGGTCAGCGGGACGACCGTCACGCAGATCGCGCCGCCAAGATCCGGTTCGAGCAGCATCAGCAGGTCGATGAACAGGAACATCGGGACCAGCGGGACGAACAGGTGCTTCGGGTCGGCCAGCAGCCGCCGCTTGCGCACCAGCAGGTCCGAGCACCACAGCACCAGCGCGATCTTCGCCAGCTCGCTGGGCTGGATGGTGATCGGGCCGACGACGATCCACTGCCGGGCCCCGCCCCGCACGCTGCCGATGCCGGGGACGAGCACAGCCATGAGCAGGAACACGGTGCCGGCCAGCAACGGGTAGGCCAATGCCCGGAACGCCCGCACCGGCAGCCGGCTGGCCGCGACGACGATCGGCAGGCCGATGCCCACCCAGATCGCCTGCCGGATGAACAGCGTGTACGCCGAGCCGAACAGGGCGTAGGAGCGCACGCTCGATGCCGAGAGCACCATGACCAGCCCGAGCAGCAGCAGCAGGCCGGCCGAGGACAGCAGCAGGTAGTAGGAGGCGAGCGGCCGGTCGAGCAGCGGCACCCGCAGCTCGGCGGTCTCGCGGTCCACCGGGTCGTCGTCACCGGAGCGGGCGGCCACCGGCCGCACCGACAATCCGGAGGAGGGCGACACCGGCCTCGAACCAGCCACGGCTACCCCTCTCGTGCGCGCACCGCCTCGGCGAACAAGTCTCCGCGGGCCGCGTAGTCGCGGAACATGTCCATCGAGGCCGCGGCCGGCGCGAGCAGCACCGTGTCGCCGGCGCGCGCGAGCGCCGCCGCGGCCTTCACCGCATCGTCCATGCCGGCGGCCCGTTCGACGGGGACATCGGGGGCGTGTCGGGCGAGCGCGACGCCTATCTCCTCGGCGCAGCGGCCGATGAGGACCGCGCCGCGCAGCACGCCGCGGGCGTCGCGGACGAGGTCGTCGAAGTCGAGACCCTTGTTCAGGCCGCCGGCGATCCACACGACCGAGGGGTAGCCCGCCAGGGAGGCCGCGGCGGCGTGCGGGTTGGTCGCCTTGCTGTCGTCCACCCAGCGGACGCCGTCGATCACGGCGACCTCGGCGTTGCGGTGGGCGCCGGCGCGGAAGTCCGCGAGCGCGGCGCCGATCGCCGCCGGGTCCACACCCTCGGCACGGGCCAGCGCCGCCGCGGCAAGCGCGTTGGAGATCAGGTGAGGGCCCGCGACCCGCAGGTCACGCAGGGCGACGAGCCGGCCGCCGCCGAAGGCGTGGTCGACGAGGTGACCGCCGGCCACGGTCAGCCCCGGGGCGGGTCGGGCCCCCGGGTCCCGGCCGAACAGCACACGGCGGCCTGGCGCCCCCGCGAGCAGCCGGGTGCTCGCCGCGTCGTCGGCGTTGCCGATGGCGATCGTCGCGGGATCGTGCCAGATCCGCGCCTTGGCCTCGGCGTAGGCGTCCGCGCCGCCGTGCCAGTCGAGATGGTCCGGGGCGACGTTGAGCACGGCCGCAGCCAGCGGTGCCGCGGTGAGGGTGTAGTGCAGCTGGAAGCTGGACAGTTCGACGGCGAGCGTGTCGTAGGGCGGCTCGGCGGCCACGGCTTCGACGATCGGCGTGCCGATGTTGCCGGCGGTGGTCGCGCGCCGGCCCCCCGCGACGAGCATCGCCCCGAGCATCTCGGTGGTCGTGGTCTTGCCGTTCGTGCCGGTCACGGCGAGCCAGCGGGTGGCGCCGCGCCAGTGCCAGGCGAGCTCGACCTCCCCCCACACCGGCACCCCCGCCCGCGCCGATCCGGTGATCAGCGGCGCGGTCGGCGGGACGCCCGGCGAGGTCACGACGAGCCCCGCCTCGCCGGGACCCGCCGGCAGCCCGCCGAGCTCCACCGTCGCGCCAAGCACCCGCAGGTCGGCGGCGGCCGCGCGGTGCCGATCGGAGTCGCCGGCGTCGACGACCCGCACCCGGGCGCCGCGGCCGAGCAGCGCCCGGGCCGCGGCGAACCCCGACACCCCGACCCCGACGACCAGCACCGGCAGCCCCGCCCAGGTGTGCGGCGCCGCGGCGCCGGCCGCCTGCGTGGAACTCATGGGGCTAATTACCTCCGTGGGAGAGGAACTCGGCGTAGAACAGACCGAGCCCGAAGGCCACCGCGAGGCCGGAGACGATCCAGAACCGGATGATCACCGTCGTTTCGGGCCATTCGGCGAGTTCGAAGTGGTGGTGGATCGGCGCCATGTTGAACACGCGTTTCTTCGTCGCCTTGAAGAACGCCACCTGGATCAGGACGGACAGGGTCTCGATGACGAACAGGCCACCGAGGACGACGAGCAGCAGCTCGGTCCGGCTGACGATGGCGATACTGGCGAAGGCGCCGCCGAGCGCGAGCGAGCCGGTGTCCCCCATGAAGATCTTCGCCGGGCTGGCGTTCCACCACAGGAAGCCGAAGCAGGCGCCCATCGCCGCCGCCGCGACCAGCGCCACGTCCAACGGGTCGCGCACCGCGTAGCAGCCCGCCGGGGAGTTCCCCGGCTCGCACAGGTTGCCGAACTGCCAGAACGAGATGACCACGTAGGCGCCGAACACCATCGCCGACGTGCCCGCGGCGAGGCCGTCGAGGCCGTCGGTGAGGTTCACCGCGTTCGACGTCGCCGCGATGATGATCCAGGCCAGCAGCGGGAAGGCGACGATGCCGACCGTCAGCGACGTGTCGCGCACGATCGAGATGTACGTCGATCCCGGCAGCAGCCCGGCGTCGTTTTTGAACCGGACCGCGAGCAGACCGAACGCGAGCGCGACCGCGGCCTGGCCGGCGAACTTCATCCGGGCGGTGAGCCCGAGGCTGCGCTGCTTGCGGATCTTGATCCAGTCGTCGAGGAAGCCCACGACGCCGAGCCCGGTCATCACCAGCAGCACGAGCAGACCCGAGGCGGTGAAGCCGATCCCGGTGACCAGGTGAGCGAGGAAGTAGCCGACCAGCGTCGCTACGATGATCACGGTGCCGCCCATGGTGGGCGTGCCGCGCTTGGTCAGGTGGCTCGACGGGCCGTCCTCGCGGATCTCCTGCCCGTAGCCCTGCCGGCGGAAGAACCGGATCACCCAGGGGGTGCCGAGCAACGACACGACCAACGCGACCATGGCCGCGATAAGAACGCCTCTCACGCGGGTGTCACCCGCGCGTGTTCGCCTCGGTACACCCAGCGGTCCGTACTCATGCCCCCTCGATCCCGGCGCCGACCACGCCGAACCTTGTCATCACGTCCTCGGCGACGCGCTCCAGACCGTAGGACCGGCTGGCCTTGACCAGCACGACGTCGTCCGGCCGGGCGAGCGCGACCACCGTCGCCACCGCCTCGTCCGCGTCCGCCACCCACACCGACTCGCCGTCCCAGGAGCCCTCCAGCGACGCCGCGAGATGGATGCGCCGGGCCGCCGGCCCCACCGCGATCACTTGGTCGATCCCGAGCCGGACGGCGAGCCGGCCGAGCGCGTCGTGCGCGTCGTCGGCGGCGTCACCGAGCTCCCCCATCCCGCCGAGCACCGCGATCGCCCGGCCCGCCCCGCGCATGTCGACCAGCGTCACCAGCGCCGCCCGCATCGACTCGGGGTTGGCGTTGTACGCGTCGTTGACGACGACGACCCCGGCGGCGGTCCGGGTGACCTCCATCCGCCAGCGGCTGCGCGCCCGCGCCGCCCCGAGCGCCGCCGCGGTCCGCTCGGGACTCAGTCCGAGGCGCAGGGCGACGGCCGCCGCCGCGAGCGCGTTGGGCACCTGGTGCGCGCCGACGAGGCCGAGGGTGACCCGGTGGCGCTCGCCACCGGCGAGCAGGTCGAACGAGGCATGCCCCAGCTGGTCGACGCCGACGAGGGCGCCGCACACGTCGGCCCCGGCACCCTCGCCGAAGGTGACGACCTCGCCGCGCGCCCGCGGCGCCATCGCCGCCACCAGCGGATCGTCGGCGTTGAGGACGACGGCGTCGCGAGCGGCCTCGGCGAGCTCACCCTTGGCCGCAGCGATCCCGCGCCGGCCGTCGGCGTACTCGCCGACATGCGCGCTGCCGACGTTGAGTACCACCCCGACGGACGGGCGGGCCACCGCGCACAGGGTCGCGATGTGCCCGAGGCCGCGCGCGCCCATCTCCAACACGACGAACGCGGTGTCCACCTCGGTGCGCAGCAGGGTCAGCGGCAGGCCGATCTCGTTGTTGAACGACCCGGGCGCGGCCACCGTCGGGCCGAGCTCGGCCAGCAGGTCGGCGAGCAGATCCTTGGTCGTGGTCTTGCCCGCCGAGCCGGTGACGGCGACGACGGTGGCGCGGGCGGTGTCGCGCACGTGCGCGGCGAGGGCGGCCAGCGCGGCCGACGGATCGGCGACAACGACCGCCGGCACGCCGACTTCCCGGGCGGCGAGCACCGCCGGCGCGCCCGCGGCCACCGCCGCGGCGGCGAAGTCGTGCCCGTCGGACCGGGCGCCGGCCAGAGCGACGAACAACGTGCCGGCGCCGACCTGGCGGGAGTCCACGGCAACCCCGCGAACCACGGCGGCCGGGTCGTCGACCGTGTCGAGGCGCCCGCCGGTCGCCGCGGCGACCTCGGCGAGGGTCAGCGGGATCATCCGCGCGCCGCCGCGTCCAGCGCCGCCCGCAGCACCACCCGGTCGTCGAACGGGGTCACCACCCCGGCCTGCTCCTGCCCGGACTCGTGCCCCTTGCCGGCGACGACGACGGCGTCCTGCGGGCCGGCGGCGGCGACGGCCGCGGCGATCGCGGCGGCCCGGTCTGGTTCGACCCGCACCCGGCTGGCGGGCACCGCGGCCGGCACCCCGGCGAGCATCGCGGCGAGGATGTCCGCCGGGTCCTCCGAACGCGGATTGTCGTTGGTGAGGATCGCGAGGTCGGCGAGCGTGACGGCGGCGGCCCCCATGAGCGGGCGCTTGCCGCGGTCACGGTCGCCGCCGCAGCCGAGCACGATGATGATCCTGCCCTTCACCAGGGGACGGACGGCCGCCAGCAGCGTCGAGACCGCGTCCGGGGTGTGCGCGAAGTCGACCAGGGCGAGGAACGGCTGGCCGGCGTCGACCCGCTCCATCCGACCTGGCACGCCGGGCAGTGAGCCGATCCCGGCGGCCGCGACGGCCGGGTCGACCCCGACCGCGACGAGCAGCGCCAGCGCACCCAGCGCATTGGCGATGTTGAACATACCGGGCAGCCGGACGGACAGTTCCACCCGCTCGCCGCCCGGCCCCGCGGCCAGTAGCTCGCTGCCGCCGGGACCGGCGGTGACGGCGCGGGCCGTCCAGTCGGCGGGGCCGTCGACGGCGAAGGTGACCGCGTCCGGGCGCCGGCGTGCCAGCCGCCGGCCCCAGTCGTCGCCCACCCCGATCACCGCGGCGGCCGCCCGGCCGGGCGCGAACAGCGACGCCTTCGCCTCGAAGTAGTCCTCCATCGTGGGATGGAAGTCCAGGTGGTCCTGGCTGAGGTTGGTGAACAGCGCCCCGGCGAAGTGCAGCGCGTCCGCCCGGTGCTGGGCCAGCGCGTGGCTCGAGACCTCCATGGTCGCCGCGTCCACGCCCCGTTCGACCATGGTCGCCAGCAGCGCCTGCAGGTCGCTGGCCTCCGGGGTGGTGTGAGCGCTGGCCAGCCGCTGCCCGGCGATGCGGGTCTCCACCGTGCCGATCAGCCCGGTGGTGTGGCCCGCCGCGCGCAGCCCGGCGTCGAGGAGAAACGCGGTCGTCGTCTTCCCGTTGGTTCCCGTGACGCCGAGCAGGCGCAGCGCCGCCGACGGGTCGCCGTAGATGCGGGCCGCCACCGGGGCGAGGGCGCGGCGCGGGTCGACGCTGACGAGCACCGGCAGCGCGGCCGCCGGGCCGCCCCCGGCGGCGATCCGCCGCGCGCCCTCGGCGTCGGTGAGCACCGCCACCGCGCCGCCGGCGATCGCGGCGGCGGCGAAGTCGGCACCGTGCACGTGCGCGCCGGGCAACGCCGCGTACAGGTCGCCGGGCCGGATCTGGCGGGAGTCGTGGGTGACGCCGCGCACCGCCGCGTCCGGACCGGAGCCGGTGGGCGACGCGAAGCCGGTGGGCGACGCGGCGGGCGCTGGTGGGAGCGCTGCGGCCGTGAGCACCGCGCGCAGATCAGCCAGGCCGCACGCGGTCGGGGCGGCCGGTCGGGGTGCCGGTGGGGTCACGCTGACGACCTTAGTGGGAGCAAGCGCGGCCACCGGCAGGGGCGCCCGGGCATGGCGGTGGTCCATCGCGCGGGCGGACGGGTCCGAACTACTTGTCCAGGTCGAGCCGGAGCGGCGACGGCTTCGTCGTCGGCTGCGGCACGCCGAGGGTGGTCAGGGCAAAGCTCATCACGCCCTGGAACACCGGCGCGGCGACCTGTCCGCCGAAGTACCCCTTCTTCGGGTTGTCCAGAACGACTTCGACGACGACCTTGGCGTCGTCGGCCGGGGCGAAGCCGATGAACGACGAGACGTAGCCCTGGTAGCCGCCGTGCACCGGGTCCGCCCGGTTCGCCGTGCCGGTCTTGCCGGCCACCCGGTAGCCGGGGACCTCGGCGAGCGGCGCGGTGCCCTCGTTCGTCGCGACCGCCTCCAGCATCCGGCTGAGCGTCGACGCGGTCTGCGCACTGATCACCCGCTGGCCGGGAAGATGCGGGGTGACCTGGACGGTTCCGTCCGGACCGGTGATGGCGTCGACGAGCCGGGGGGGGACCCGCACCCCGCCGTTGGCGACGGTGGCGTAGACCGACGCCATCTGCAGTGCCGTCGCCGACATGCCCTGACCGTAGGAGATGGTCGCGGCCTGGCTGCCCGACCAGTCCTTCGCGGCCGGCAGCAGGCCGGTGCCCTCGCCGGGGAAGTGCAGCCCCGTCTTCGCGCCGAGGCCGAAGGCCCGCAGCGCCTGCTCCAGCGCCGGACGCCCGACCCGTTCGGCGATCTCCACGGTGCCGATGTTGCTGGAGCGGGCCAGGACCCCGGCGGTCGTCAGATGCTCGACGCCATGCTCCTCGGAGTCCTTGATGCGCACCCCGCCGCGGATGATGGACGGCGGGATGGTCAGCGGCGTCTCCGAGGTGATGAGACCGCGGTCCAGCGCGGCGGCCATCGTGATCACCTTGTTGACGCTGCCGGGCTCGTAGGCGTCGCTGGTGGAGCGGTTGCCCAGCGACGCCTCGTCCTGCGGGAGGATGTTGCGCGGGTCGAACTCGGGTGCGTCGGCCATTGCGAGGATGTCCCCGGTGCGGGGGTCCATCACCACGACCGTGCCGCCGTCGGCCTCGGAGGAGCGCACCGCGTCGGCGATGGCCTGCTGGGCGTTCCACTGGATGTCACGGTCGAGGGTGAGCCGCAGCGCCGAGCCGGGGACGGGATCCCGCTGCCGGTCGTGTCCGGAGGGAATCTTGATGCCCTCCGGGTCGGCCTCCAGCACGCGCTGGCCATCGGTGCCCCGCAGCACCTTGTCGTATGCGAGTTCCAGCCCGCCGGCGCCCTTCAGCACGTCCCCGTCGCCGCGCCGCATGAACCCGACGACGTTGGCCGCCAGCGGCCCGGCCGGGTAGGTGCGGCCGCGTTCCTCGGTGATGCCGATACCGTGTAGCTGCAGCGCGCTGACCTTTTTCGCGACGTCGGGGGTCAGGCCGCGGGCGAGGTAGACGAACTTGATGTGCTTGGTCGGGTCCGTCAGCCGCGTCGTCAGCTCGGCGACGCTGTCGTCGAGCACGGGGGCGAGCTTGCGGGCGGTCGCGCCGACGTCCTTGACGCTCGTCGGGTTCGCGTAGATCGCGCGCAGCTCGACGTGCTGGGCGAGGGTGTGGCCGGACCGGTCGGTGATCGCGCCGCGCACCGCGGGCAGCACGATCATGCGCAGCCGTTCCGCCTCGGCCTGCGCCGCGTAGGTCGACGCGGAGAAGCCCTGGAGCTGGGTCAGGCGCAGCGCGAGGACGCCGAGCAGCGCGCACATGAACACGATCGTCACCCGCAGCCGCCGCCGCGGGCTGCCCAGCCGGTAGTTGCGCCGCACCGTCGGTCGCGGTGGCCGGCGCCCGCCGCCGGCCCGCCCACCGCCCCGGGCGGGCCGACCCCGCCCGGCACCGGACCCGCGGGGCGTCCCTCCCGGCCGGTAGACGCGCCGCCCCTGCGCCACGGCGTCGTCGAGGCCGTCGACGTCATGGAAGTCGTCGACCCCGTCGTAGTCGTAGTCGTCGAGGTCGTCCCGGTCGCGATAACGGCTCCCGTAGCCGCGGGCGGTGCGCGATTGGCCGCGTCCCTGCGCCGTGCCACCTCGCGCCGTGCTTCGGGTCGTGCCACCTCGCGCGGTGCCGCTCCGGGTCGTGCCGCTCCGGGTCGTGCCGCTCCCGCCCGGGTCGCCTCGGCGCGCCCGCGGATGCTCCTGCGCGCCTCGGGCTCGATCCGCCCGCTGGCCGGGTCGGCCGCGTGGGCGGCCGGGGTCGTCGTAATCCCGGTCATTCACCTGGCCGTGATCCGAATCGTCGTCGCGGCGCAACCGGCCTCCGTGCATGGAGGGCGGCGGCGGGGTCACCAGTCGTAGCCGGCCCCGCCCACGGCGAGGTGAGCCGGGGGGGGTGGAACTCACTGCCCGGGCCCACCCCGGTCAGCGCCGACGGTGCCGGTCGAGGTCTGCGTGCCGGCCGGCACCCCGGTGCCGGACCCGCTGCCGGCGGCACCCGCCACCGATGCGGTCTCCGAAGCCGGCTGCGACCCCACCGCCGCGCCGGCCGCCGAGGCGCCGACCGTTCCGCCGCCGGTCGCGGCGGTTCCAGCGGCGGGCGCCGCACCGGGCGCGGCCGTTTCCGCCCCGATGGCGGTGCCCGCGGCGCCGGCCGCGGCGGTACCCGCAGCGCCGGCCGCGGCGGTACCCGCAGCAGCTGTCGTACCCGCGCCGGGCGGGGGCTGCTGGCCGACCGGTGCGGGCACGATCACCAGTACCGACCCGCTGCCCGGCTCCCGGGACAGCACCCTGGCGCCGGGCGGCAGCGGCGAGCCCGGCGCGAGGTATTCGGGCACCCCACCGGGCACCAGGCCGAGGCGGCTGACCTGGTTCGCCAATGCCGCCGGGTCGGAAAGCTGGTCGGCCCGCACCGCGAGCGACTGCTCCTCGTCCGCCAGGGCGGATGCCCGGTTACGCAAGGTGTTCTCCTGGAACGAGTTCTCCATCAACGCGAGGTTGAGCCCCAACAGACCCAGCAGGCCGGCGCCGAGCAGCACCAACAACAGGACGACGAAAGGTCCCTTGCGGGCACCCGGCGGGGCCGGGCGGACCACCGTGAGCCGCGTCCGGGCGGGGGACCGCCGCAGCGGAGGGTCGAGAACCGGAGCCGTCGCCGCGGCGGTACGCGCTGCCGCGGTGCCCGGCACCCGGCCGGCCCGGGCTGCGGTGGGCGGGCCACCGGTGCGGCCACCGCCGCCCCGCCCCGCCCGAGAAAGCGGCTGCGCGGGAGCGGTCACGATGCACCTCCGAGGATGGGCTGGGCGCGGTCCGGATTCGGAGCCGTACGTTCAGCGGCCCGCAACCGCACGGACGCCGCCCGCGGGTTGTCGGCCTTCTCGACCTCGCTCGCCGGTTCCGCGCCGCGGGTGAGCCAGCGCAGCCGCGGCTCGGCACCGGCCGGCACCACGGGCATGTCCGGGGGCACCAGCGTCTCCGCGTAGCCGCGCAGCTCCCGCTTCACCAGCCGGTCCTCGAGCGAGTGGTAGGACAGCACGACGAGCCGACCGCCGACGGCCAGCGCGTCGAACGCGGCGGGCATCGCGCGGGCGAGCACGTCCAGCTCGGAGTTGACCTCGATGCGCAGGGCCTGAAAGGTGCGCTTGGCCGGATTGCCGCCGGTGCGCCGCGCTGGCGCCGGAATGGCGTCGCGGACGAGGTCGACCAGCCGCGCCGACGTGGTGAACGGCTCGTCGGCGCGGGCCCGGACGACCGATTCCGCGATGCGGCGGGCGAACCGCTCCTCGCCGTAGTGCCGCAGGATCCGCGCCAGCTCGACGGCGCCGTAGGTGTTGAGGACCTCGGCGGCCGTCCGGCCGCCAGTGGCGTCCATCCGCATGTCCAGCGGCGCGTCCCGGGAATAGGCGAAGCCGCGCGCATCGGTGTCGAGCTGCAGGGACGAGACGCCGAGGTCGAACAGGACGCCCTGCACCTGCGGCCACCCGAGCCCGGCGAGGACCGTGCCGATCTCGTCGTAGACGGCGTGGACAAGCCGGACCCGCTCGGGCGCGAGCGCGCGCAGCCGCTCACCGCTGTGTGCCAAAGCGTCGAGATCGCGGTCGAGACCGACGACGCGGACCTCGGGGAAGGCTGCGAGCAGGGCGGCGGCGTGCCCGCCCAACCCCACCGTCGCGTCCACCACCACGGCTCCGGGCGTGCTCAGGGCCGGGGTTAACAGTTCCAGCACGCGGTCGGTCAGCACGGGTGTGTGCGTGGCGTTCAGTGCTGAGCCTCCCTCGACCGCTCGTGGACCTCGTCTTCAAGATGTGCTGACGGGGGCTCGTCCGGTACGGCGGTATCCCAGCAAAGGCGTGCGGGCATCGCCGATGCGGCGGATCCGCACGTGGGATCGCCGGGCGTGGCCAGTCCCGCATGCTCCCCGCCGCGCCGGCCGCCGGGGAAGGGGCGGCCGGAGGGCAAGGGTGCGAGCGTGGGCCGGAACACGTGGGCCGGACGTCCGGATCGCGAGATCCCAGGGCAGCTCAGATGACTCCGGGCAGGACCTCCTCGGACAGCTCGGCGAAGCTCTCCTCCTGCCCTTCCAGGTAGGCCTGCCAGCGTTGGGCGTCCCAGATCTCGACCCGGGTGTTCGCCCCGTTGACCACGCAGTCGCGCGTCAACCCCGCGTAGGTGCGCAGCGGGACGGGAATGGTGATCCGCCCCTGCCGGTCGGGCACGTCATCGGCAGCCGAGGAGAAGAACACTCGGCTGTAGTCACGCAGCGCCTTCGCGGTGACCGGAGCGGTGCGCAGGGACTCGCTGATCCGGGTGAACTCCGCCATCGGAAAGACGTACAGGCATCGTTCCTGCCCCTTGGTGATCACAAGCCCCCCCTCCAACTCGTCGCGGAACTTCGCGGGCAAGGTCAGCCGCCCCTTGTCATCCAGCCGCGGCGTGTGGCTGCCGAGAAACACCGGCGACCCCCTGCCGCTGCCGGGAAGACAGCACCAGGTCACCCCGTGACGGTCACCCGTAAGCTCCTGCCCCCCACTGCGCGCCACTCTACCCCACTAC
>NZ_JAMPTM010000167.1 GCF_025403375.1 Frankia gtarii | reverse complement strand
TCGCCCGCCGCTACGTCGGCTGTGCGGGCGGCGGCGAGGTGCTGTTCGACACGGTCGTCGGCGGCACCCACCTGTGGCCGGCGAGCCCGGAGGCCCGCCGCGACCCGCGTGACTCAGCCGCCGGGCGGGCCTTCGACGCCACCGGCGCCATCCTCGACTTCTTCACCGCCCACGAGGGTGCCGGCGTCGGGGCCGGGGCTCCACAGGGGCACAGCAGGATCAGTTCGTCTCGCAGGCCAGCTACCTGACCCATGCCGCCGGCGGAAGATCAGGGCTGGGTCGTCATCGTCATTGTCATGTCACTGACTGTAGCTCCGTCCGGGTGGCCGCTTCGTCCCACCGCGGGGCGGACCTTCGTACGCTGAGCGAATGACCGAGCGTCTTTACTTCCGCCAGCTGCTGTCCGGCCGCGACTTCGCCGTCGGCGACCCGGTCGGCACCCAGATGGTCAACTTCGTCTACCTCGTCGGGGACCGGGAGACCGGCGAGGCGGTGGTCGTCGACCCCGCTTACAAGGTGGACGATCTGCTCGCCCTGGTCGCCGCCGACGGCATGCGACTCACCGGCGCGCTCGTCAGCCACTACCACGCCGATCACGTGGGCGGCTCCGCGTTCGGCTTCGAGATCGAGGGTATCCGCGAGCTGCTCACCCGCCAGGACGTGCCCATCCACGTCAACCGGGCCGAGGCCGAGTGGGTGCGCCGCGCGACGGAGGTCTCCGCCGCCGAGCTCGTCGAGCACGACGACGGCGACGTGGTGACCGTCGGAGAGATCCCGATCCAGCTGCTGCACACCCCCGGCCACACCCCTGGCAGCCAGTGCTTCGTCGTCGACGGCCGGCTCGTCGCCGGCGACACCCTGTTCCTGGAGGGCTGCGGCCGGATGGATCTGCCCGGCGGCGACGCCGGCCTGATGTATGACAGCCTGCGCCGGCTGGGCACCCTGCCGGACACCACCACCGTCTTCCCCGGCCACCAGTACTCTCCGCGGTCGTCCGAGGATCTTGCCGTCGTCAAGCGGATGAACCACGTCTTCCGGCCGGCGAGTGCCCAACAGTTCAAGGCCATGCTCGGCCTGGGCTGAGCCGATGACGCCGATGACGCCGATGACGCCGACGACCGCTTCGACGCCGACGCCGACGCCCGCGCCGTCGTCCGGCCGTGTCCGCACCGTGTGCCTGCAACTCGACTGCCCGGATAGCGAGAGCGCCGCGGACCGGGTCCGCCGGGTGCTGGCCGAGCTGCGCCGGACCGACGCCGATCTCGTCGTGCTCCCCGAGCTGTGGGCGACCGGGTATTTCCAGTTCGACGCCTACCGGGCGCAGGCGGAACCGCTGACCGGTCCGACACTGACCGCGCTGCGCGAGGTGGCCCGGGAACGCCGGTTCCACCTGGTCGCGGGCAGCCTGGTGGAGCGGGCCGACGACGGCCGGCTGCACAACACGACGGCCCTGATCGGTCCGGGCGGCGACCTTCTGCACACGTATCGAAAGATTCACCTGTTCGGTTACGAGTCCGATGAGGCCAGGCTGCTCACGCCGGGAACGACCGTCGGCGCCGTGCGCACCGAGCTCGGCTGCATCGGCCTGGCCACCTGCTACGACCTGCGTTTCCCGGAACTGTTCCGGATGCTCGGCGACGCCGGCGCCGACCTCGTCGCGGTCGTGTCGGCGTGGCCCGCGGCCCGGCTGGAGCACTGGCGCGTGCTCACCCGTGCCCGCGCGATCGAGAACCAGGTCCACCTCGTCGCCTGCAACGTCGCGGGTCGGCACGCGGGCCGGGACATGGCCGGGGCGAGCGTCGTCGTCGACCCGTGGGGGGTGGTGCTGGCCGAGGGCGGCCAGGACCCCGCCCGGGTCCGGGCCGAGCTCGACCCGGCCCTGCCGGCCGCGGTCCGCGCCGAGTTCCCGGTGCTCACCCACCGCCGGCTCGGCGTCACCATCGTTGCGGAAGCCGCGCGCCGTGGAACTCAGAACAGCCGGTAGGCGACCTCGCCGTGCTGGGTGGTGTCCAGCCCCTCGACCTCCTCGTCCGGCGTCACCCGCAGCCGGTGGACCAGCCGCACCGCCCAGGCGATGATCAGTGAGGCGGCGAACGAGTAGGCCACCACGGCCACGACCGCGACGATCTGATCGCCGAGCAGGCCGGCGTCGCCGCCGTAGAAAAGCCCGTCCCGGCCGCCGATGTCGCTGCTGCCCAGCAGGCCGATGAGCAGGGCGCCCAGCGCGCCGCCGACGAGGTGCACGGCACCGACGTCCAGGGCGTCGTCGATGCCGACCTTGCCCTTGATGGCGGTGGCCAGGGCGCAGAGGCCACCGGCGAGCAGGCCGATGACGATCGAGCCGACCGGGGTGACGTAACCGGCCGCGGGCGTGATCGCCACCAGGCCGGCGACGGCACCGGAGGCGGCGCCGAGCGTGGAGGCCACCCCGTCGCGCAGGCGTTCCACGAGGATCCAGCCCAACATGGCGCAGGCCGCCGCGGTGTTGGTGTTCACGAAGGCGTTGCCGGCGAGCTCGTTGGCGTGCAGGGCGGAGCCGGCGTTGAAGCCGAACCAGCCGAACCACAGCAGGCCCGCGCCGAGCAGGACGAACGGGACGTTGTGTGGGCGGAAGTCGCCGGTGGGCCAGCCGCGGCGGGGGCCCAGCACGACGGCGACGGCGATGGCGGCGGCGCCGGCGTTGGCGTGCACGACGGTTCCCCCGGCGAAGTCCTCGGCGCCGTGCTCGTAGAGCCAGCCGGCGGGGGAGAAGACCCAGTGCGCCACCGGCCCGTAGACCAGCACCGACCACAGCGCGATGAACATCGCGAAGGCGCTGAAGCGGAACCGGTCCGCGCTCGCCCCCGTGATGAGCGCGGGCGTGATGATGGCGAACATCAGCTGGAAGCACACGAACACGACCGGTGGAATTGTCTGCGCCCCCGCCCCCGCGTAACCGGCGACCTGGACGTCCATGTGGGCGAGCCCGACATGGTGGAATCCGCCGATCAGCCCGTTCGCCCCGCCGAACGCCAGGCTGTAGGTCACCAGTACCCACAGCACACTGACGATGCCCATGCAGAAGAAGTTCTGCATGATCATGCTCAGGACGTTCTCGACCCGGACCATTCCCCCGTAGAAGAACGCCAGCCCCGGCGTCATGAGCAGGACGAGGGCGGCGCTGGCCAGCACCCAGGCCGTGTCCCCCGTGTTGATTGTTCCCAAGTCGAATCGCATGTCGCTCCTGTCCGTGCGCCGCAACTGTGCATGTCCCCGCCGCGGTGTCCTGTCGCGGTCCGAGAACGGGCGTCGAACCTCCGAAGAGAGTCGGCATCGGTGCTTCCCGGCTCGTGTCGTGCGGATATTGGGCTGGTAAGGGCACTATTTTGGGTACATATCGTGGCGGAGCTTTCCGGCCGAGTGGCCGCGGACGGCTCCGTCCGTCGCGTGGCAGGCTGGCGGCATGTCGAACCAATCCGCCCGCGGGCCCGATCTGACCGGCCGTGGCGAGGAGTTCCTCAGCTTCTGGCGGGAGCGCCATCTGTGCAGTCTGACCACCGTGCGCGCCGACGGCAGCGCGCACGTGGTCGCCGTCGGCGCGACCCTCGACCCCGCGGCCGGGATTGCGCGGGTGATCACCTCCGGTCGGTCCCGCAAGGTGCGCCTGATCGCCGCGGGGCCGTTCGAGGGAGTCGCCGTCGCGCTGTGCCAGATCGACGGGCGCCGCTGGTCGACGCTGGAGGGGCTGGCGGTGGTGCGCGACAACCCGGCGAGCGTCGCCGACGCGGAGCGTCGTTACGCCCAGCGTTACCGCGAGCCGCGGGCCAACCCGCTGCGGGTCGTCCTGGAGGTGCGGATCACCCGGGTGCTCGGCAGCGTCTGACCAGTCTGACCAGTCTGACCGGTCAGGCCGATGCCGCGCCGATGGCGGCTGCGATCCCGGCCAGCAGCCACTCCAGGCCCTCGGTGAAGCTCTCCCTGGCATCCCCGCCGACCAGGACGAGGTCCTGGTGGTGGAACCCGGCCAGGTGGGGGTACTGGCCGCTTTCGAGCACGCCGGTCAGGTAGCGCTGCACGTCCGCCTGGTCGGCGCCGCCGAGGTAACCCTGGCGCTCCCGTAGTTCGGCGGTGACGTGCCCGAGGGTGTACGTGTCGACCGCGCGCAGCAGCGCGACCCGTCGGTGGGGCGGTAGCGGCAGGGCGGACACCGCGGCCGCGGACTGCTCGGCGTGGCGCAGCCCGTTCGGGCCGAACTGGGGGTGGCAGGCGAGTGTCTGCAGGACCCAGGGGTGACGCAGGCTGCTGTCCCGGGTTCGGTGGGCGATGGCGCGCAGGGCGTCACGCCAGTCCGCCGGCAGCGGCTCGGGCACGATCACCTCGGCCGCCACCCGGTCGTTCATGAGCGCGAGCAGGTCGTCCTTGCGGTCGAAGTGGGAGTACAGGCTCATCGGCCGGGCGTCGAGCGCCGCGGCGACCCGGCGGATCGAGACCGCCTCGAGCCCCTCGGCGTCGGCCATCGTGACGGCTGCGTCGACGATCGCCTCCCGGGTGAGCCGGGGCCTGCGGCGCTCGGCCGGGCGGGCCCAGACGATCCCGGACGATCCCTGCATCGGCGCCGGGTCGGCTGCTGCGCTCGTCGCCCCCGCGGGTGTCGGATTCGCAGGTGAGGCCGGGTGGTGCGCCGGGGTCGGCGGGGCGAGGGCCGTCGGTGCCGCCGGGAGTCTCTCCGCGCGGGTGTGGTCACCCATACCTCGAGGTTACGTTGTCCACCGATCTCGCTACGCTGTACGAATGTCGATGCCACGTATCAAAATCGAGACGGTGTATCGTTCTGCCGGAAGGCCGGTGAGTGCCGCTCGTCCACCGCACCGGTGGTGTCGTGACGTGATCCCCGAACCGTTCCGGAGGCAGGCCCATGGCGATGCAGGCAGCGGCGTCGACGGCGGATGGCGCCGATGCGGCCGGTGGCGACCGGTTGGATCCCGCGCTCGTCCGGCTGGCGCTGATCGTTCTTGCTGGAGCGGTCGTCGTGCAGCTCGACGCGACGATCGTCTCGGTCGCGCTCGACACCCTCGCGCGGTCCTTCCGCGTCGGTGTCTCGACGATCCAGTGGGTCAGCACCGGTTACCTGCTGGCCCTGGCCGTGGTGATCCCGCTCACCGGCTGGTCGGTGGAGCGTTTCGGGGGCAAGCGGATGTGGCTTGTGTCGCTGGCGCTGTTCCTGGCGGGTTCAGTTCTGTGCGGGATCGCCTGGTCCGCGAGCAGCCTGATCGCCTTCCGGATCGTCCAGGGCGCGGGGGGCGGGTTGCTCCTGCCACTGATGCAGACGATCCTCGCCCAGGCCGCCGGCCCCGAGCGGTTGGGCCGGCTCATGGCGACGGTGGCCATCCCCGCCCTGCTCACCCCTGTGCTCGGCCCTGTCATCGGCGGTGTGCTCATCGACGATCTCGGCTGGCGGTGGATCTTCCTCGTCAATGTGCCGGTCTGCGCCCTCGCCATCGCGCTGGCCTGGCGCTGGATGCCCGAGTTGCGGGTCGCGCAGCGTCACCCGTTCGACGGGGTCGGGTTCGCCCTGCTCTCGCCGGGGCTCGCCGCGGCGATCTACGGCCTCTCGGAGGCGGGTCGGCACGGCGACTTCGCCGACCCGAGGGCGCTGGCGCCCCTGATCGTCGGATTGGCGATGATCGCCGCGTTTGCCCTGCACGCGCTGCGGACCAGGATCGTCCCGTTGATCGATCTGCGTCTGTTCCGTTCCGCGTCGTTCTGCGGCTCCGCGGGGATGATGTTCCTGTTCGGGCTTTCGCTTTACGGGGCGATGCTGCTGCTACCGCTCTACGAGCAGCAGGTGCGGGGGCGCAGCGCCATCGAGGCCGGGCTGCTGCTCGCCCCGCAGGGACTCGGCATGATGCTCGCGATGATCCTGGTCGGTCGGGTGGTCGATCGGACCAGCCCGCGGCTGCTCGTCCTGGCCGGTCTCGTGCTCAACGTGTTGGGCTCGGTGGCCTACACCCAGGTCGGCGCGGACACGAGCGAGGTTCTCCTCGGTGGCTCCCTCGTCGTCCGCGGGATGGGTCTCGCGGCCGCGACGATCCCGGTCATGTCGGCGGCCTACCACGGTCTACGCCCCACGGATATCCCCCGAGCCACCTCCGCGGTGCGCATCTTCCAGCAGATCGGTGGCTCCCTCGGCACCGCCGTGCTCGCGGTCGTGCTGGCGCATCAGCTTCGTGGTGCGACGACGGCCGGTGGGGTGGTCGATCGTGGCGTGCAGGCGCACGCGTACGCGGTGTCGTTCTGGTGGACCCTCGGGTTCTCCCTGCTTGCCATCCCCTTGGCGCTCCTGCTGCCGGGGCGGCCGGCCATGGGAGTGCCGCCCCCGGCGCCGCGGGATGGTTCGGGGGCAGTGCAGGTCAGCGATGGGACCCCGGGCCGCCGTCGGCGTCGCGCCACGGCAGTTCCACGCTGACCACCGTCGGGCCGCCGGGCGGGCTGTCGACGACCAGCACGCCGTCGAGGGCGTCCAGGCGACCCGTCAGGCCCGCCAGGCCCGTGCCGCCACGTGGATCCGCCCCGCCGACGCCGTCGTCACTGACCTGCAGGAGCAGCGTGGCAGCACCGAGGCGGCGCAGCTCGACCGAGGCGGAATCGGCGCGGCTGTGTTTGCTGATGTTGGTGAGCAGCTCCGATGCGGTGAAGTAGACGATGCCCTCCAGGGCGGCGGCCGGCCGGCTGCCCAGCTCGACGTCGGCCCGGGTCGCCACGGTGCACCGGGCGGCCAGCGAGGCCAGGGCCGCGGGCAGGCCACGGTCGGTGAGGATCGCGGGATGGATGCCGCGGGCGAGGTCGCGCAGCTCCTGCAGGGCGAGTTTCGCCTCGCCGTGCGCCTCGGCCACCATGAGGGCGGCGGCGTCCGGATCGTCGGCGAGCTTCTCCTTCGCCAGCCCCAGACCCATGGCCAGCGCGACGAGCCGGGCCTGCGCGCCGTCGTGCAGGTCGCGTTCGATCCGCCGCAGGTCGGCGGCGGCGGCGTCGGCGAGCGCGCCCCGGTCCGCCTCCAGCTCCCGGATCCGCCGTTCCACCCCCTCCGACGGGGAGAGCAGGCTGCGGATCATCGCCCGGTCGACCGCGACGAGTCCACGCGTGGCCGCGGGCAGTACCACCCAGCCCACCGTGAGCAGCAGTACCGCCGCCACAAAGCTGACGATGCCCCAGGGCAGGCGGATGAACAGGTAGAGCGCGGTGCGCCAGGACACCGGATCGGCCAGTGCGGCGAACATCGCGCCGAGCCCGCCGGCCCGCCGGCGCGGCCGCCGGGACGGCGCATCGACCCGCAGACCGAGCAGCGACCGCGCCCGAACCCGCTCGATGGTGCCGAACATGCGGCAGACCTGCAGGCCGAGCGCGAGTACGGGTATCCCGATCACCGTAACTACCAGGCCAGCACCGAGGGCCAGCACCGTCGTCACCCAGACGAAGCCGATAATGCCTAACGGGAGGTTTAGCAGCAGGAACAGCAGACCCCGCCAGGTCGCGGCACTCGCGGCGAGCCGCTGCTGGCGTGGTGCGGCGGACCCGGCACCTTTGGGGGCCGCGGCGGGGTCGACCGAGGCGGCGACGGGCGCGGTCACCGGCTGCCGTCCTCCCACTGAATCTTCCCACCGGAATCGTCTCGGGCCGGTCCCCGCGGCCGGTCCGGGACGTGCGTCGAGAGTACCCCGATCATGGCTAAGGCGAGACTTTGTCGGTGGGGGATGGTTGTCTTCTCGTAGATCCGGAGGGCATCCGCTTCCCACCCGGAAGCGGTCGGGCGACCACGAGGAGCTTGGGAGTCATGAAACTTCTCACGGCCACCGCGTACGCGCAGGGCCTGCGTGTCGATGATTTTCACTGGGCGGTGGAAGGTGAGCTCGTAACCCTGCGTGTGTTCTGTGACATGCACCTGGATCGGCCGCATGGCCGGTGCGAGTGCGGCCGGGTCTTCGTCGGCCTCGGCTCTTTCTATGGAACGACGACGGCGATGGTCCGAGACCTTCCCGGAATCACGGAGACGGATTATCTGGAGGCGTTGCGCAATAGTTTGGACGCGCAGGGCTGGGATGCCCGCGACGCCGACGCGGAGGCGTCGCGCCTGCTCGCCGAGGTGGACCGCTGGCCGGTCGGGGCGATCGTCGAGCGCCTCGTGGACGGGTTGTCGGTCCGGGCGCTGTCGGACGCCGACATCGGCCGGGTGTCCGACCGCCGCTGAGTCTTCCCGGGTCGCAGGCTCGGGTCTCCCGCCGTCGTGGCCGGCGGGAGACCCGAGCAGGCCGAGGGGACGGCCCGCGGGCAGCTCGAGTGGGGCGGGGTAGTTCAGGACAGCGGGTTCGGACCGCCCGGCTCGGACTGTTCGGCGAGGAAGCGCTCGAGCGCCTCGCCGAGCTCATCGGCGGTCGGCAGCTTCTGCTCGGCGTCGGTCGTGGGCAGGCTGGGGCCACGCCGCCCGCGCTGGTAGGCGTCGTACTGCTCCTCCAGCGCGTGGACGAGCGCCGCGGCCTCCCCGCCCTGGGCGATCTGGCTGTTGACCTCGTCCTGGACGGCGACCGCCGCGGAGCGAAGTCCGTCCAGTGGAAGCATCAGGCCGGTCGCCTTCGACACGGACGTGAGCAGCACCTCGGTGGCCGCGGGGTAGGTCGTCTGGGCCAGGTAGTGCGGGACGTGGACGGCGAAGCCCATCGCGTCCCGGCCGTCGCGGCCCAGCTCGTATTCCAGCAGGTGCCCGGCGCTGCCGGGGACCTGCAGCCGGCGCAGCCACGGCTCGTAGCCGACGACGAGCTCCTTGCTGCTGCCATGCGCGGTGATAGTGGCGGGGCGGGTGTGTGGAACCGCCATGGGCACGGCGTTGAGCCCCACGGTGAGGCGGACGCCGAGCTGAGCCACCAGCCCGCGGACGGCGGCCGTGAAGCGCTTCCACTGCAGGTCCGGCTCGGGGCCGGTGAGCAGGAGGAACGGCGTGTCCGACTCGTCACGGAGCTGGTAGAGCGCGAGCACCGGGTCCGTGTAGCTCTCCCAGTGGTCCTCGGAGAAGATCATGGTTGGCCGGCGGGACCGGTAGTCCAGCAGCTGATCGACGTCGAACGTCGCGACAATGCGATGGTCGAGCGCGGTCAACAGGTGCTCACCGGCGAGGCTGACCGCGTTGCCGGCGTCGACGACGCCGGTCAGCGCCTCCAGCATGATCGGGCGATGCGCGTCGATGGGGTCGTCGGACGCGTCCTCGGTGAGACTGTAGAGCTCCTGCGGATCAAGCACGATCGAGGTCCTCCTTACACCACCGGTCGCTTCCGTCACCTGAAAAGAAGCGCGGCAGGCGCCATCGGCATTCCACCGGGGCCGGGGACCACCGGACGGCGGGGCGCCCGCCTCGGCCGCGTACCGGCCTGGCGCCGCCCGGGTCTCACCTTGATTTTACCCGCTTGCGGCCTCCCGCAGGGAGCAGGCAACGGAGCCGTCACAGGCTGCCGCTAGGCTCCCGGAAAAGTTTCGGCACCAGCCCCGGGCACCACAAGCCAGCCAACCGGCTCGGAGCGAGCGGCCCGGCCCCGCCGACCAGGGCCGTAGCCGCCCACCGAGTCCGGTACCGGGACCGGAGCGGGACCCGGTACCGGCGTGCTCGATCGGGCCTGCGCCGGGTGGCGAGAGGCGGCACGCAATGACGGACACGCCGACGGAAACCGGGCCTTGGGGTGGCATTCTCACCGGCCAGGGTCTCGGCAGCGCCCTCGATCAGGTCGACATCCGCCGCATCGAGGCCGTCTGCGCGCCGCTGCGGTCACTGAACACCGAGGGGTTGCTCACCGGCCTGCTCGAAGGGATCGACGGCGCCGCCGAGCTGGTCGTCCTCGTGGCCCGGTACTGCGTGCTCGACCACGCGGCGTTGCTGATCGCCGTCGACGACTTCGACGCCGCCCTGACCGCGCTGGCCTCACTCGGGATCGTGCCCAGCGCGCTGGTCCCCAGCGTCATCGTACGGGCCCGGCTGGGCGAGCGTTACGGCGTCCGGCCGGATCAGCTCGACGTGCGCCTCACCCACGCGTCGCTGCGTTCCGACGCCGGCGCCGACCGCACGGTCGAGATCTTCATGGTGCGCCGCACCCCCGAGCTGCCGCCCGGCCTCGTCGAGCAGGAGCGCGCCTTCGAGCTGGAACGGCACTTCGCGATGCGCCTGCCCGAGCCGAACCCGATCGTGATCGAGGGGCTGCGCTGGCTGCTGCGGACCCGGGCGGGGTTCCACTGGGACGGCGGCGGCTACAACCCGCACGACCGGGCCGCCGCCGGTGGGACGAGCGTGTTGTACTTCCTGCGTCTCATCCCGGACGGGTCGGGCAAGATCCGCCGGGAACGCCTCGAGGTGAAGTTCTTCGGCGACTACTCGACGATCACCAGCACCCACACGAACACCCCGCCGGCGGGCGCGGACCTCCTGCTCGACCTGCCCCGGCCGCGCGCCGTGGACGGCCGACCGGGGGTCGACGCCGCCGCTGTGGTGCGCACCGGCTGGTACGCGGTGCGCGGGATTGCCGAAGCCGGCCGCACCGCCGCCGGCCGCTCCCGGCTGCTCGGCCGGGGCCGGCTGCTCGGCCGGGGCCGCGGCGGGTCGCGGCGCGGCCGGAACGGCGGATCGACGTAGGCTCCCGCCGGTGAGAGTCCTGGTCACCGGCGCGACCGGCAAGGTCGGCGGGGCGGTCGTGCGGGCCGCGATCGAGGCCGGCCACCAGGTGCGGGCCCTGGTCCGCGACCCGGCCCGCGGGGCACCCGGACTACCCCAGCCGGTCGACGTCGTTGTGGGAGACGTCACAGATCCGGCGACGCTGCCGGCCGCCGTGGCCGGGGTCGAGATCGTCTTCAACGCGATGGGCGTTCCCGAGCAGTGGCTGCCCGACGCCGACGAGTTCGACCGGGTCAACGTGGCCGGTTCGGTCAACGTTGCGCGGGCGGCCGCCCGCGCCGGGGTGCGCCGGCTGGTGCACACCAGCACGATCGACGTGTTCGACGCCCCACCGGGCGGCCGCTTCGACGAGACCATGCTCGCCGCCGCTCCGAAAGGAACCCCGTACGAGCGTTCCAAGCAGCGCGCGGAGCAGGCGGTGCTCGCCGCCGCCGGGGGCGTGGAGGTGGTCATCGTGAACCCGGCGACCGTCTACGGCTTCCCGCCCTACGGTCCTGTCTCGATGGAGCGCCGGATGTTCCGCCCGGCGCTGCGCGGGCTGCTGCCGGCCATCCCGCCCGGTGGGTTCGGGCTGGTGTTCACCGAGGGGCTGGCCCGCGGTCACCTCGCGGCCGCCCGCGCGGGTCGCCCCGGCGAGCGGTACATCCTCTCCGATGCCCACGTCAGCCTGCGGGAGCTGACCGCGGCGGTCGTCGTCGCAGGTGGGCGCGGTCGCCCCCCGGCCGTCACCATCCCGGCCGCGGTGGCCGCGGCGCTCGCCGCGGGCGGCGAGGCGCTGGCCCGGCTGACCCGCCGCCCCCCGCCACTGGCCCGTGGCCAGCTCCACTACCTGCGGTGGAACGCCGTCCCCGATGCCTCCCGGGCCCAGCGGGAGCTCGGCTGGGAACCGACCCCGCTGGCCGAAGGCCTGCGCCGCACCCTCACCGAGCTGGACCGCACCTGAGCGCCCCGCCCGGTCAGCGGCCGGTCAGCAATCGGTTGCGTCAGTCGACGAGGTTCTCCGGCCGGCCGTCGCGGACGTACTGGCCGAGCTGACGGGCGATCACATCCCAGATCCGCTGCGACACGCCGGCGGTCATGCCGCCTACATGCGGGGTGAGCAGCAGGCCCGGGGCCCGCCACAGCGGATGGTCGGATGGCAGCGGCTCCGGGTCGGTGACGTCCAGCGCGGCCCGCAGCCGCCCGGACTCCAGCTCCGCCAGCAGCGCGGCCGTCACGACATGCGCCCCCCGGGCGGCGTTGACCAGGATCGCGCCGTCGGGCATGCGGGCGAGGAAGTCGGCGTCGACCAGGCCGCGCAGCTCGTCGGTGAGCGGCAGCATCACCACCACGGCGTCGTGGCGGGGCAGCAGGTCCGGCACCTCGTCGAGGGTGTGCACGCCGGGCCGGGCCCGCCGGGCGACCATGCTGACCTCGGTCTCGAACGGTTCGAGCCGCCGGCGCAACGCGGTGCCGAGATCACCCGCGCCGAGGATGAGCACCCGCCGGCCGGCGAGGGTCCCGGTCTGGCGCGGCTCCCAGTGGCCGGCGGCGGCGTCGGTGAGGAACCGCGGGATCTCGCGGTAGAGGGCGAGCAGCGCGCCCGCCGCCCATTCGGCGGTGGAACCGCCGTGCGCGCCCCGGGCGTTCGACAGGGCCACCCCCGCCGGCAGCCGGCCGAGCCACTGGTCGGTGCCGGCGCTGAACGTCTGCACCAGGCGCAACTTCGGCAGCTCCCGCATCGCGTCGAGCTGGCGCTGCACCTCGCCGGGCGCCACGACCAGCACCTCGGCCTCGCGGGCCGCGGCCGGCAGGGGAACGTCCGGGTCGTACCGCAGCGGCTCGATCCCGGGGACCGCCGACAGCGCCGTCACGCCGCCGTTGGTCGGGACGAGGACGAGGACGGGTCTGGACAAGAAGCCTCCATGCTTTGCGCCGTTCTGACCCTCCTGTCGTACCAGAGCCGCGGGTCCGACCCGTACCCGCGGTCATGCGCCACCGGCGCGCCACTGCCCAGCCTCTCGCCCTTTCACCGGGACGGACCCGGCCCTTGTGCGGGGACAACCGGACACGGATGGCGGACACGGATGGCTGTGGAAGGGCATGGCTGAACGCCGATGTCCGCACCGCTCGGACGGCCGGATCCACCTGCGTGGCCGGCATGCTGCGGCTGGTGCAGGATTTGCCCAGGTAAGGGCGGTTGTCGTCACATAGCGCTGTCCAAGCCGCCGTTGACCCGCGAATCACGCTTATTGTGGTAGCTCTATCCGGTCATTTCGCCGGCATCATCGCGGGGGAGGCGGCGACGTGAAGCGACCGGCGCCCGCCTCCACATCCCGCGAAGGTCCGCCTGCGGAAGGCCTGCCCAATTCGCCGGTTGCTCAGGGGAATGTCGGGTCTGACGCGGCGGGGGCGGACAGTCATCGGACGGCTGCCGACCCGCGGCCACCAGTCGGCGGTGCGGCGGTCGGCGCCGACGCCACGGCGCCGATCTCCCGCGGGCCCTCGGTCACGTCCACCCGCCCGGTCACGTCACCCCGGCCCGTCGCGTCTCCTCTGTCCGCCACGCCGGGCGGGATGGTCGCCGGCGGCCCCGGGGATCCGGTAGATGGTTCGGGGAACCCCGATGGCGGGTCCGGGGCCGAGCCGGCCGCGCGAGGACCGGGTCGCCGTCGCGGCCTGCGGTCCCGGATCACGCTGATTCTCGCGGCCGTGCTGAGCGTCGCCGTCCTCGCCGCCACGGTGTCGGGCTGGGTGATCCTCACCGTTTACGATCACAAGATCGCGCGGGCGAGCATCGCCCTGCCGCACGTCGACGTTTCCCGGCCCCCGGCGGTGCCGGCGGGGACGGAGAACTGGCTGCTCGTCGGCTCCGACGTGCGGACCGGCTCGGACGCCGCGAAGGTCGGCGGGGCCCGCTCGGACACGATGATGATCGCGCACCTGTCGTCGGACGGCACGACTCAGATCGTCTCCATCCCGCGGGACCTCTACCTGCCGATCCCCGCCTACACCGACGGCGACGGCGGCACCCACCGCGCGCGCCGGGACCGGGTGAACAGCGCCTTCAACAGTGGCGGCCCGGCCTTGCTGGTCGCGACCCTGGAGCAGCTCACCGGGGTGCGCATCGACCACTACGCCGAGATCGACTTCGGCGGGTTCCAGCAGATGACGACCGCCATCGGCGGAGTCGACGTCTGCCTGACCGCCTCGCCCTACGTCGAGACCGTCACCCTGGACAACGGCCGGCGGGTCCACGCGACGAACCTCAACGACCCCAGCTCCGGCTTCGTCGGGCAGGAGGGCAACAACCACCTGGTCGGCGCACAGGCCCTCGCGTTCGTCCGCCAGCGGCACGGATTCCTCGACGGCGATCTGTCCCGCATCCACCGCCAGCAGGCGTTCCTGGCCGCGGTGTTCCGCAAGGTGTCCTCCGGTGACGTGCTGCTACGCCCCGCCAAACTCGTCGCGTTCCTCGGCGCCGTCACCCGGTCCACGGTCCTCGACGACGCGACCGACCCCGCCGACCTGCGCCGGCTCGCCGGCCGGCTGCGCGGCATGGACAGCGGCGCGGTGACCTTCGCGACGATCCCCGTCACCGGGCAGGTGGCCCATCCGGCGTTCTACTTCCTCTACGACCCCGACGCCGTACGCGCCTTCTTCGCCCGCACGATGGGCGACGACGACGGCCCGTCGGTCGCCGCGAGCGCCGGTGCCGATCCCCTGGCATCCCCGGGCACCGCCCCGACGCCCGGAGCGAGCTCCGCCGTCACCGCTCCGGTCACCGCCCCGACCGCCACCGTCC
>NZ_JAMPTM010000166.1 GCF_025403375.1 Frankia gtarii | reverse complement strand
GGGCGGGGCGGGGCGGTTCAGCAGCTCCGCTGAAGCAGCAGGGCCTTGCCCATCGCGGCCCATTCGTAGGTGATCATGTACGGCCACATGCGGCGGGGCGGGGGCACGCCGATCATGCGGACCTCGCCGGGGTAGCAGCGGCCGAGCCGTAGCCGGGCCCGAGTGCTCTGCGTCGTCGAAGTGATCACGATGAGGGAGCGCCAACCGCGCCGAGCCGCCGCGGCAGCTACCCAGCGGGACTCGCCCTGGGTCGTCAGCGGGCTGGGCGCGAAGCAGATCACCTCCACCCCGGGGATGTCGTCGGGGCAGGGGTCGTCGGCGGTCGGCGTCGAGACGGCGAGAACTGGGGCGTAACCGGCTCGGGCGAGGGCGACCGCCCGTTCGAGCCGGCCGGTGCTGCCCGCGAACATGACGATCGCGTCGACAGGCGCCGGCGGGTCCCGCTGGGGGAAGACGAACAGCCGTGCGGTCGCCGCCGTGAACGCCGCTGCCAGGGTGCCGACCAGGACGATGACGATCACCCGGCGGCGCGACCCACCGGCCGGCGCGTGCTCGAGCGGACCCGCCGCCATGGGTCTCCTTCCGCGGCGGCCAGGCGCCGCTGTGGCCGTCGTTCCACCGTGTGGCCCGAGCCAATCACGGCTCACCCGGTCCGGGTGGGCCCACCCGCCGCAACCCGCCGCCCCGGACAACACCGGGAGGCGGGTGGCCCACTGCCGTCAGAGTGCACTGCCAGGCTTCGGGTGGCTGTCCGTGCTGCCTGCGCAGGCATGCTGGCAGGTGTTGAAGCGGTGGCAGACCGCGTGGAAACGCTGTTATGCGGGGTTGGCCCGTCCGCCGCGTTTCGTGTCCTGACGTCGAACCGGCTGGACGGAACCTATGATCGGATCGCGGTGGTGCGCGGGAGAACCAGACGTCGCCGCGACGGCTGGGCGCATCAGGTGACGACTGGGATCGGCCGGGAGTTCGGGCTGGTCGTCATCGAGGATCTGCCGGTTGGGAGCATGGCCTGCTCGGGCCGGGGCGCTGTCGAGGATCCCGGGCGGAAGGTGCGGTAGAAAGCCGGGTTGAGCCGGTCGGTTCTGCACGCCGCAGGGGGTGTGTCGGTGCGCATCTTGCCTGTAAGGCGGCTCGTGCGGGTGGGGTGCTGGTGAGGGTTTCGGCGCTGTACATGTTGCAGCGCTGTCATGTCTGTGGGTTCGTCGACCGGGTGTCCGGCCCCGGCCAGGCAGCATTTCTGTGTACGTCGTGTGGCTGGTCGGGGAAGGCGGGTGCCAGCGCGGGTCTGGATATCAGGGCGGCTGGACTGTCGTCCATGGACGTGGAGATCTCCGGGTCGCCGGGGACCGGGAAGTGTCAACCACCCGGGAAGACGGCCTGACCGCCACCGGAAATCCCCCTCGTCCACGAGGAGGAGGAAGTCAAGTGGACGTGGAGGTCGACCGGGTGGACGGGGGTGGCGAGGCCGGCCGGCTGGTGATCCGGCGGGGATGGGCGAACGTGGCCCGGGCCGCCTCCCTGGGCCACACGGTGCGCGACGCGCCGTCCTGCCACTGCACGATCGGGATCTGGTGGCCGACCTGCAGCCCGGTCGCCTCGTTCAGCCGGAACCGGCCGAGCAGTGTCGTCGTGTCGATGCCGCGGGCGGCGGCGAGGACCGAGGCGTCCTGTACACCCCCGCAGAACCGGATCGCCCGGCCCAGGATCAGGCCGGTGACGTACGCCCAGGCGGCCGTCTCCGTCGGCGCGACGCCGTGCAGGGCGGTGTAGTCGGCGGTGAACTCGCGCGCGGTGGGCCCGGTGGCGGTCAGCTGGGTGCTTTCCGGCATCCAGCTTCCCGGGGCGAGTAGCTGCTCGCGCAGGTCGCCGAGGCTGGCGGTGGCCTGTGCGCTGACGGCGGTGGAGAACGCCGCCGCCCGCCACGGCCGGCGCAGCAGGATGTTCGCCGCGGCCAGCTCGTCGCTGGGGCTCGCATGCACGATGAGGACGTCGCCAGGGGGCAGCCGGGTCGCGGCGAGGGTGGCCTTCCCCGGCGCGAAGACGTGCGAGGCGACCTCGAAGGCCTGCCCGGCGGCGGCGGCCCTGGCCACCGAGGTGATCTCGACCGCGGTGTCGCCCGAGGCGAGCAGGACGACCTTGCGCGCTCGCCGGTCGACCGCCCGCACCGCGGCCAGGACTCCCCGCGGCCAGGTGGAGGTGGCTGCGGCGATGTTGACGACGTTGGGGAACGCCTGCCGGACGAACCTGGTCGACGGTGCCCCGGTGTTGAACACGACCCGGTCGGTCGCCGCGCAGGCCGCGAGGGCGGCCCGGTGGCCGTAGGGCCCGAGCAGGGCGTCCGGGCGGGCGGCGACCGCGGCGCGCATCGCGGCCGCCGGGTCGGGGTAGGCGTCGTACGCGGTCAGGCTGACCTCGTCCCAGGGGGCGGGGAATCGCTCGTCGCGCGCCCACAGGGTGACGCCGCGCAGACCGGCCAGCCCCTGGGCGGCGTTCGGACCGGTCAGCGGGGTGACGAGGGCCACGGTCAACGGTGTCGTCATCGGCAGGATTCCTCGCAGTCGCTCACGAGATAAGCGTCCCATGCTTGATAGACACATTCCTCGGCGCGCCCGGCTGTGGCCGTAGACTTCACCGGACGCGGAAGGACGGGTGAGGTGGCGCGAAACTCTGACCGAACGGGTGCAGCACCGCCGCCGCCCGATCCTCTGCCGGTAGCCGTCGTCGACAGCCACTGCCATCTCGATCTCATGGACACGGCGGTGGACGCCGCGATCGCGGCCGCCGTCGCCGTCGGCGTCACCCGGGCGGTGACCGTCGGGGTGGACCTGGTGACGAGCCGGTGGCAGGCCGACGTCGCCGACGCTCATCCGGAGCTCTACGCGGCCGTGGCCATCCACCCGAACGAAGCGGCCCACGGGGTCAGCGAGGAGACGTTCGCCGCCATCGCCGAGCTTGCCCGCCGGGACAAGGTCCGGGCCGTCGGTGAGACGGGGCTGGACTACTTCCGCACCCCGCCGGAAGCGCACGCCGCCCAGCAGGAGAGCTTCCGGCGGCACATCGCGATCGCGAAGGAGACCGGCCGCGCCCTGATGATCCACGATCGGGAGGCGCATGAGGACACGCTGCGCATCCTCGCCGAGGAAGGTGCTCCCGACACGGTTGTTTTCCATGCCTTCTCCGGCGACGCCGAGATGGCGAAGGTCTGCGCCGACGCCGGCTACGTGATGTCCTTTGCTGGCAACGTGACCTTCAAGAACGCGGCGAACCTGCGCGAGGCCGCCGCCGTCGCCCCGGCCGAGCTGCTGCTCGTCGAGACCGATGCGCCGTTCCTCACCCCGGTGCCCTGGCGTGGCCGGCCCGGTGGCCCCTACCTGATCCCGCTGACGCTGCGGGTGCTCGCCGAGACTCGTGGGGTGGGTGTCTCCGAGCTCGGGGCGTCGATCGCCGCCAACTCCGAGCGGGTGTTCGGGCCCTGGTAGACACCGACGCGCTGCTCGCACCCGCCGAGCTGCGGGCGCTGGCGCATGCGCTGGACCTGCGGCCGACGAAGCGCCGCGGGCAGAACTTCCTCGTCGACGCGAACACCGTGCGCCGGCTGGTCCGCCTGGCCGAGGTCGGCCCGGACGACACGGTGCTGGAGATCGGCCCGGGTCTGGGTTCGATGACCCTGGGGCTGCTCGGCGCCGCCGGGGCCGTCGTCGCCGTCGAGGTGGATCCGTCGCTGGCCGCCGCCCTGCCGGTGACCGCCGCCGCCCGGCTGCCCGCCGAGACCGCCGCGCGGCTGCACGTGGTGCTCGCCGACGGGCTGCGGCTGACCGCGGCGGACTTGCCCGCGGACCTGCCCGCCCCGAACGTGCTGGCCGCGAACCTGCCCTACAACATCGCCGTCCCGCTGCTGCTCGGCGTGCTCGAACGGCTGCCGTCGCTGCGCCGCGGCCTGGTGATGGTGCAGGCGGAGGTCGCCGACCGGCTGACCTCCCCACCCGGCAGCCGGGTGTACGGCGCGCCCAGCGTGAAGCTGGCCTGGTACGCGCACTCCCGGGCGGCGGGCGGCGTGCCCCGCCCGGTCTTCTGGCCGCAGCCGAACGTCGACTCCGGCCTGGTCGCCTTCACCCGCCGCACCCCGCCGGGGCCGGCGGAGCTGCGCGCCGAGGTGTTCGCCGCGGTCGACGCCGCGTTCGCCCAGCGCCGCAAGACGCTGCGCACGGCTCTGGTCCCCTGGGCCGGCTCGCGTGCCGCCGCGACGGCGCTGGCCGAGGCGGCCGGGGTGGATCCCGGCGCCCGCGGCGAGACGCTCGACGTCGAGGCGTACTGCCGCCTCGCCGCCGCCCGCGTCACCGCCGAGCCCGCCCGGTCCACCGAGCCCGGCCCGGCGCGGTGACGCAGACGCGCCACCGGTCAGGGGGAGGCGATGCCGACGGCGTGGCGGACGCCTTCGAGGACGGGACGGGCTCGGTCGCGGGCCTGCTCGGCGCCGGCGGCGAGGATCGCGTCGAGCTCGCTGCCGGGGGCGACGAGCGCCTCGTACTGCTCGCGCAGCGGTGACAGCCAGGCGTTGACGGTCTCGTACAGGGCGTTCTTCAGCTCGCCCCAGCCGGTGCCGCCCTGCTCCAGGCGGGCCCGCATCTCCTTGCTCGCCTCGGGGGTGGCGAAGTTCTCAAACAGCGCGAAGGCCGCCGAGGCATCCGGGTCCTTCGGCGCCTCCACCGGTGTGCTGTCGCTCACGATGCCGCGGATGAGCTTCCGCAGCTGCTTCTCCGGGGCGAACAGAGGAATTGTGTTTTTGTAGGACTTGCTCATCTTCCGGCCGTCGGTCCCGGGCAGTGCCCGCGCCGAGATGCCGGCCGGGTAGATCCCTTCCGGAATCTTCAGGCTGAACACGTCGCCGAACAGATGGTTGAACGAGCCGGCGATGTCGGCGGCGTATTCGACGTGCTGCGACTGGTCCTGCCCGACGGGCACCACGTCGGTGTTCATGATGAGGATGTCGACGGCCATCAGAATCGGGTAGTTGAACAGGCCCATGTTGATGCCGGCGTCCAGGTCCGGCACGCCGGACTCGGCATTGCGGTCGCGGGCGGCCTTGTAGGCGTGCGCCCGGTTCATCAGGCCCTTGCCGGTGACGCAGGACAGCACCCAGGACAGTTCGAAGATCTCGGGAACGTCGGACTGACGGTAGAAGACCGTACGCGTCGGGTCGAGACCGAGCGTGATCCAGGTGGCTGCTACCGACCGGGTGTAGCCGGCCAACTCCCCGCGGTCGCGGATCGACGTCAGGGCATGGTAGTCGGCGATGAAGTAGATCGACTCGTAGGTCGAGGTGAGCTCCAGCGAGGGCCGGATCGCTCCGATGTAGTTCCCGAGATGCGGCTCGCCCGTCGGCTTGATGCCGGTCAGCGAGACCTTCGGCTGTTGCGCTGCCATGGCTGCGCAGTCTACGGAGGCGATCCGGGCCACCGGCGCGCCGGCGCCGCGGGGGCCGGCGGCGTCGGCGGGTTCTACCCCGGACGCGTGGTATGCGACTGTCAGGCGTCTCCGCCAAACAGGCCGGTCACGGAGCCGTCCTCGAAGACTGCCTTGATCGCGGCGGCGAGCAGTGGGGCGATCGACAGTTCGGTGATCTTGTCGATCCGCGCCTCGCTGGGCAGCGGCAGGGTGTTGGTGAGGACGACCTCGCCGATCTCGGAGTTCTTCAGCCGGTCGGCCGCCGGCCCGGACAGCACCCCGTGCGTCGCCGCCGCGATGACGTGGGCCGCGCCGTGCGCCTTGAGTGACTCCGCCGCCTTCGTGATGGTGCCGGCCGTGTCGATCATGTCGTCGACGATGACGCAGGTGCGGCCGCGGACCTCGCCGACCACGTCGAACATCTTCACCTGGTTGGGTACGTCCGGGTCACGCCGCTTGTGGATGATGGCCAGGGGACAGCCCAGCCGGTCGGTCCAGCGCTCGGCCACCCGCACCCGGCCCGAGTCGGGGGCCACGACGGTGACCTCCGAGGTGTCCAGCTTGTTCTCGATGTAGTCGGCGAGCAGCGGCAGCGCGAACAGATGGTCCACCGGGCCGTCGAAGAACCCCTGGATCTGCGCGGTGTGCAGGTCGACGGACATGAGCCGGTGCGCACCGGCGGTCTTGAACAGGTCGGCGACGAGCCGGGCGGAGATCGGTTCGCGGCCGCGGTGCTTCTTGTCCTGACGGGCGTACGGGTAGAACGGCGCGACCACGGTGATCCGCTTGGCGCTCGCCCGCTTCAGGGCATCCACCATGATCAGCTGTTCCATCAGCCAGGTGTTCACCGGGGCCGAATGGCACTGCAGGACGAAGGCGTCGCAGCCGCGGACCGATTCGGAGAAGCGGACGAAGATTTCGCCGCTGGCGAACTCGTAGGCGTTCGTCGGCACGGGTTCGACGTCGAGCTCGGCCGCCACCTCCGCCGCGAGGTCGGGGTGTGAGCGTCCCGCGAAGAGCATCAGGTTGCGCCGGTTTTCGGTCTGGTAGGCCACCGCGTTCTCCTCGGACGTGACGGATGATCAGGCTGGGGGTGCGCGACGGGGATGATCAGATGGCGGATGATCGGACGGCGAACGGTCGGGGACGGCGTGCGGCAGGCGTGATCCTAGGCTTACCCGATCGAGCGTCGGTAAGCCTGATGCGCCTCGTCGTGCGCCCGCCGCCGGCGCACCCCCCGCTGGTCAGAAGGTTGGGGCCGACGTCCTCTACGTTCTGCTTCCCGCACCCGGAACGCCAGCGATGCCGGCCTCGCCTCCCCGGGTGTGCGCCAAGTCACCCTGGCCGTGTGTGTCAGCCCCGTGCGCATCCGCTCCGACGGGGTCGATCGGCGCCGCGACATCCGGGACCCCGGGGATCGGCGGGGCGCCGGCGGCGGCCGCGGCTCGCGCGGCGGGGCTGTCGGGCCGGCGCCGTGCCACCCAGCCTTCGATGATCCGCTGCCGCCCCTCGCGCACGGCCAGCGCGCCCGGTGGCACGTCCTCCCGGATGACGGAACCGGCCCCCGTGTAGGCGCCGTCCCCGACGGTGACCGGGGCGATGAGCATCGTGTCGCTGCCGATGCGGACGTCCGAGCCGATGACCGTGCGGTGCTTCGCGACGCCGTCGTAGTTCACGAACACGGTGGTGCAGCCGATGTTGCTCCGCTCGCCGACGACCGCGTCGCCGACGTAGGCCAGATGGGGGACCTTCGTGTGGTCGCCGAACTCGGCGGACTTCGTCTCGACGAAGGATCCGATCTTGCCCTCGCGGCCGAGCCGGGTCCCGGGGCGCAGGTGGCTGTAGGGGCCGACGGTGGCACCGGCACCGATCTCGGCCCGTTCTGCCGTGGTCCGCACGACGCTGGCCTCCGGGCCGACGACCGTGTCCGTGAGGGTGCACTCGGGGCCGACGACGGCGCCGCGGGCCAGGTGGGTGCGCCCGTGCAGGAAGGTGTTGGGGGCGATCGTCGTGTCCGGCTCCAGGGTGACGTCCGCGTCGATCCAGGTGGTGTGCGGATCCACGACGGTGGTGCCGGCCCGCATCGCGGCGGAGACGATCCGGTCGCGCAGCGCCCGACCGGCGGCGGCGAGCTGGACCCGGTCGTTGACCCCGCCGGCCTCGACCGGGTCGGCGACAATCCGCGCCGCCACCGGGCTGCCGTCGCCGACCAATAGCCCGACGACGTCGGTCAGGTACTCCTCACCCTGGGCATTCCCCCTGGTCAGATGGGCCAGTGCCGCCTGGAGCGGGCCGGCCCGGAAGGCGTAGACGCCGGTGTTGATCTCCTGGATGGCGGCCGTGGCCGCATCGGCGTCGCGGTGCTCGATGATCGCCCGGACCCCGCCCGCGGCATCGCGTACGACCCGGCCGTAGCCGGTGGCGTCGGCGAGGACGGCGGTCAGCACGGTCGCCGCGGCGCGTTGGGCATGGTGATGGTCGATGAGGGCGGCCAGGGTCTCCCCGGTGAGCAGCGGGGCGTCGCCGGGCAGCACGACCACCGTGTCGTCGGGGGCGAGCCCGTCGAGCGTGGCCAGGGCGATCCGCACTGCGTGGCCGGTGCCGTGCTGGCGGTCCTGCACGGCGGGGACGACCGCCGGGGCCTGCTCGGCGAGCATCGCCACGACCTGCTCCCGGCCATGGCCGACGACGACGGCGGTACGGGACGCGCCCAGCGTGGCGGCGGCGTGCAGCACGTGCCCGAGCAGGGTTCGCCCGGCGATGCGGTGCAGCACCTTCGGCGTCGTCGAGCGCATCCGTCGGCCCTCGCCCGCCGCCAGGATGATGACGGCCGCCGGACGTGGTGATGTCACGCGATCTCCCGAATCTTCGGCCTGCACGACGATGGGGCGACGGAGACCACACTACCGCGGCCTACTCGACGGCTCGGGGGAGGTTACTGCGGCCGGTAACACGCCGGGCGTCGATCTCGGGGGAACATGCGGCGGGGCGCAGGAAACGACACGACCGATCTCCGCCGAAGCGCCCCGGCCCGTCGCGGAGAATTGCGGGCAACGGTAGCCCGGTCGGCGCGGCGGTACTTCCCGGCCATTCTTTGTGATGGTATTACTGGTGTACTCCGGTAGTGCTCCGCCGCCACGACTCGAACGTGGACTAAGAGAACCAAAATCTCCTGTGCTGCCGATTACACTACGGCGGACCGCGTAGGAAAACATGCCAACTCTACCATCGTGGGGTGGCTCGGAAGGTAAAAGCAGGGCTGCAGACCACTGTCCCGCGGGTCGAGCCACGCCGCGGTCCCCGCCAGCCCGGCGCAGCCCTGTGCATCGGTCACCGGGGATGATTGCGGGGTCACCTCCCGCCGTCGCGCCGACCGGGCTTCGGCGGGCCTCGCCCGAGGTGGCGTCGAGGGTCGCCGAGACCCGGTCCGACGGGCCCCGGCTTGGTCACCGGGCGCGGGCGCGGTGGTCCGAGTCGGGTGGTCCAGGTGGGCGACCGGGTGTGGCGGGTACCCCCGTTGGGCGTAGGCCATTCGGGCGGGCACCGGCCGGCGGTGGACGGCCCTGCTGGTCGCCGGCCGGCCCGATCGCCGTGACGTGTGGCCCGTTTGCGTAGAGGACGTCGGCAATGGGGACTGTTGTCACATCGGCGGGCTACCGTGATTCGGTGGAGTGCCGGCGCAGTGGACCTGCCGCGATGGACGGGACGAGGCGATGACCGCTACCGACACGGTGTCACCGAGCGACAATCGGGCGCCGGGTGACGACCGAGAAACGACTACGAGGCAGGCGGCCGGCCGCGCCGATCCCGCCAACAGCCGGGGCAATGCCACCACGCCCAGGTCGATGACGAAGGCCCGCGTAGAGCAGATCATCATGGTGGTGACGATCGTCGTTCCGCTCGCCGCCGTGGTCGCCGCGATACCCGCGCTGTGGGGCCGGTGGATTTCCTGGCGCGATGTCGTTCTTGCCCTGATCTTCTATGCCATCTCCGGGCACGGGGTGACGGTCGGCTTCCACCGCTACTTCACCCACCGTGGATTCAAGACGTCCCGGCCGGTGCGGATCGCGCTCGCCGTCGCGGGCAACATGGCGATCGAGGGCCCGGTGATCCGCTGGGTGGCCGACCACCGGCGTCACCACGCCTTCAGCGACGCCGAGGGCGACCCGCACTCGCCGTGGCGCTACGGGCCTGGCGCCTGGTCGATGATGAAGGGGCTCTACCACGCCCACGTCGGCTGGCTGTTCGACGTCGAGCAGACCGACCAGCGCCGATTCGCCCCCGACCTGCTCGACGACCCGGACATCGTGAAGGTCAGCCGCTCGTTCGCCGGCTGCGCCTTCGTCAGCCTCGCCGCCCCGGCGATCATCGGCGGCCTCTGGGGCGGCTCGTTCGAGGCGGCCGTGCAGGCATTCTTCTGGGCCGGCCTCGTCCGGGTCGCCACGCTGCACCACGTCACCTGGTCGGTGAACAGCATCTGCCATGTGCTCGGCTCCCGGCCGTACCGGTCGCGGGACCGTTCGACCAACGTCTGGCCGCTGGCGCTGCTGTCGATGGGCGAGTCCTGGCACAACCTGCACCATGCCGAGCCGACCTCGGCCCGCCATGGCGTGCGCCCCTGGCAGATCGACACCAGCTTCTACATCATCAAGCTGATGGAGACGCTGCACCTGGTCTGGGACGTCCGCTGGCCCGACCCGGCCCGCCTCGCCGCCAAGAGCGTCACGGCCGACGCCACCGCCTGAGCCTCGACCCCGGCTCAGCCCTCGAGTTCGGCTCAGCCCTCGAGTTCGGCGGCGAGCGTCAGCCAGGCCTCCTCGGTGTCGTCCTTGTTGGAGACGACGGCGCGCAGCTCGGCGTCCAGGGCCAGCAGACGCTCGTGATCCGTCGCCGCCTCGGCGAGGGAATGGTGGAGCTCCTGCTCTCGGCGGGTCAGCCGGTCAAGGGCGCGTTCGAGGCGGGTCAGCTCCTTGCGGGCGGCCCGCAGCTCGCTGCCGGACCGCGTCGGCCCGGTCGTCGCGCCTGCCGGCGCCGGTGCCGTGGCGGACCCTGCGGTGGCGGATGCGGCGGCGGTGGACGCAGTGGTGGCGGCCGCGGCGGCCTCGGATCCGGCGGCGGCGCGCCGCGCCAGGTACTCCTCGATGCCGCCGGGCAGCATCCGCAGGTGGCCGTCGCCGAGCAGAGCCATCGTCACGTCGCAGGTGCGCTCGAGGAAGTACCGGTCGTGGCTGACCACGACCAGGGTGCCGGGCCAGGAGTCGAGCAGATCCTCCAGCGCGGTGAGCGTGTCCGTGTCGAGATCGTTCGTCGGCTCGTCCAGGAGTAGCACGTTCGGGCGGGCCATGAGCAGGCGCAGGAGTTGCAGTCGGCGCCGTTCGCCACCGGAGAGATCACCGACCCGGGTCCACTGCCGTGACGACGGCAGGCCGAACTGCTCCAACAACTGCCCGGCGCTGCGTTCCCGGCCCCGCTCGACCTCCAGCACCCGGCCGACCTGCTCGACGGCCTCCAGCGCGCGCAGCGACGCCGGGAGCTCGACGACCTCCTGGGACAGCAACGCCGGGCGGACGCTCGCCCCGACCTTCACCCGACCACCGTCCGGGACGACGTCGCCGAGCAGGGCGCGCAGCAGCGTCGTCTTGCCCGCGCCGTTGACACCGACCAGCCCGATCCGGTCCCCCGGGCCGAGCAGCCAGGTGATGCCGTCGAACAGGGTGCGGTCCCCGACTCGGATGGTGAGGTTCTCCGCGTCGTAGACGTCCTTGCCGAGCCGGGAGGCCGCGAAGCTGCGAAGTGCCATCGTGTCGCGGGGCGGCGGCTCGTCGGCGATCAGATCGTTGGCGGCGTCGATGCGAAACCGTGGCTTGCTGGTCCGGGCGGGGGGCCCACGGCGTAGCCAGGCAAGCTCCTTGCGCAGCAGGTTCTGCCGACGGGCCTCCGTCGCGTCTGCCCGTCTGGTCCGCTCGGCGCGGGCGAGGACGTAGGCGGAGTAGCCACCCTCGTAGGCGTCGACGCGCCCGTCGACGACCTCCCAGACCCGGCCGCACACCTCGTCGAGGAACCAGCGATCGTGGGTGGCCACCAGCAGGCCGCCGCGCCAGTCGGCGAGGTGGCCGGCGAGCCAGGCGACCCCCTCGACGTCGAGGTGGTTCGTCGGCTCGTCGAGGATCAGCAGGTCGAGGTCCTGGACCAGGAGTCGGGCCAGCGCCACCCGCCGACGCTCGCCGCCCGACATCGGGCCGAGCAGGTCGTCGAGGCGGTCCAGCAGCCCGAGGCCGGCGAGCACGCCACGGCGGCGCGGGTCCGCCGCCCATTCGTGCTCCGCGCCGGTGCCGACCACGACCTCGCGGACCGTCCGATCGGCGGGCAGCACGTCCGCCTGGGCCAGCGAGCCGACCCGGGTCGAACCCGCGTGCACGACCCGACCCGCGTCGGGCTCCGCCTCGCCCGCGATGATCCGCAGCAGGGTGGACTTGCCGGCGCCGTTGCGTCCGACGACACCGATCCGCTCGCCGGTGCCGATGCCCAGACTCACCTGATCAAGCAGGGCGCGGGTGCCGAAGGCGGCGTCGACGTTCTCCAGGCTGACCAGGACGGGGCTCACGGCCCGCCGCCTGACCCGTCCGCGGAGTCCGGACCCTCCAGCACCCGGGCGCCGGGCGCCGGCCCACCGGCACGGCGCACGGCCCGGGCGACCCCCATTCCGGCCAGGCTCGCGGCGAGCTCGATGCTCTCGGTCGCCCCGGCGGCGAGGAAGGCACAGGTCGGCCCGGAACCGCTCACGATGGCCCCGACGGCGCCGAGCTCACGGCCGGTCTCCAGGACCCGGCGCAGCGCCGGCCGCAACCGCAGCGCCGCCGGCTGCAGGTCGTTGACGAGGGCGGCCCCGAGTTGGACGGGGTCACCGGTGCGCAGCGCGGCCAGCACGTCGTCGGCGGGGGTGGGACCGGCGTGAAGCCGGCCTTCGGACAGCCGGTCGAACTCGGCGTAGACGGCCGGGGTGGACAGGCCGCCGTCGGCGAGGGCGAATACCCAGTGGTACTCGCCGGTGGCCAGGACGTCGGTGAGCTGCTCGCCCCGGCCGGTGCCCAGAGCCGTGCCGCCGGCCAGCGGAAACGGGACGTCGCTGCCGAGCCGGGCGGCGAGGCCGGCGAGGGCGGCCCGGTCGAGGCCGGTCTGCCACAGCGCGTCGAAGGCGACGAGCGCCGCCGCCGCGTCCGCGCTGCCGCCGGCCATGCCCGCGGCGACGGGGATGCCCTTGGCCAGGGTCAGGTGCACCCGCTCCGAGGTGATACCCGCGGCCTCGGCCACCAGGTGCGCCGCGCGCACGGCGATGTTGTCCCGGCCGGTCGGGACGATCGACACGTCGGGGGTGGTCGTGGCCGGGCCCCGCGCGGTCGGGTCCGCGCCCTCACCGGAGACCTCGACGGTGACCACGATCCCCTCGTCGTCCGCCTCGTCGGGGGTCGCCGCGGGCGATCCTCCGAGTGCTTCCGCTCCGGGCGAGGTGGTGGCGGGCGAGGTGGCGGTGAGCGAGGTGGCGGTGAGGTCGTCGAACAGCGAGACGGCCTGGAGCACGGTGATCACATCGTGGTAGCCGTCCGGCCGCAGCGGACCGACGCCGAGGTGCAGGTTCACCTTGGCCGGGGCCCGGACGGTCACGGCAACGGTGCCGGCTCCCGCGCCATGGCGCGGACCCGGGTGGGATCGAGGCAGCGGATGCTCCTTCGCTCGGACTCACTCAGGTTCACTCGTGCGGACAGCCCTGCTGGTGCGGGCGGCCCAGCCCGTTTGGGCGGGGCGACCGGCCGGATCCAACCTATCCGCGGGTTCGGAGCGTATGACCGTCCACCCGGGGGGGTACATGGAAGGACGGGATGCCTGGCTGGTGAAATCGGGCGGCTCGCGGAGTGGGTGACCCCGTCGGGGAGTGCCCGCCCGTGCGGCACAACGCTGCTTCGCTCGGTTGGACCTGGCCCTTCACACCTTTCCCGGCTTCCCGTGATGTCCGGCCTGCATGTGCCTCGCTGCCGCGTCCGAGCTGACCCGCGGTGACCCGGTCGGACCCGACCTCAGCGGGCGGCCAGCCCGACACCGGGTGGTGCGCCGCGACCATGGCCCGGCCAAGGGACGCCGTACCGACGAAAGGGAGCACCATGACCACGATCTCGGGTTCCGGAACCACGAAGACCGGATCCGGCACCTCGAACAGCGCCGTCCGGACGGATCCGTCGGCGACCGGCGTCGGTGGCGCCGGCCGGGCCGCCGTGCCGGACCGGAAGCACTCCACGGAGCTCCTCAGCGACCAGGGCCGCACGTCGATCGCGGACGCCGTGGTTCGCAAGATCGCCGGGGTGGCGGCTCGGGAGATTGCTGGCGTCCATGAGCTGGGCACCGGCGGCGCCCGGGCGATCGGTTCGGTGAAGGCTCGCATCCCCGGCGCGTCGGCGAGCGTCTCGCAGGGCGTCGCGGTCGAGGTCGGCCAGCGCCAGGCCGCCATCGATCTGGACGTTGTCTGCGACTACGGCGTCTCCATCGTCGACCTGTCGCAGTCGATCCGGCACAACGTCGTCAGCTCCGTGGAGGGGATGACCGGTTTGGAGGTCACCGAGGTCAACGTCGCGGTCGACGATGTGTACATCGGCGACGAAGGCCAGGAAGACAGCCGGCGGGTCGAGTGAGCCTGGTCGGGACGGGGGAGACCACCGCCTGGTTCCGCTGGGACCCCGATCGGGTGGCGGCGGCCGTCGCCGCCTGTCCCGGGGTGGCCCGGCTCGTCGCCGCTCCCACGCCCGCGCCCCTGTCCATCCCCGCGCGAGTCGGGGCGGAGGAGTGGGACCCGGTGGCCGAGGTGGCGACCTACCTGCCCCGTCGCCGGGTAGCGGGAGTGCGCGTGCGCGACGACCGGATTGTCGTGCAGGTCGACTGCCGCTACGGCGAGCCGCTGGCCGATCTCGCCGGCCGGATCCGGGCCGCGGTGCGCTGCGCCGCCCCCGACTGCCCCCGGGTGGACGTGGTCATCTGCGATCTCGACCCTCCGGGCGGGCCGGCCCCGGCCGATCCGCGTACCC
>NZ_JAMPTM010000165.1 GCF_025403375.1 Frankia gtarii | reverse complement strand
GTCGGAGCCCGATCGGGAGGCCCGGCTCCGGAGGTCGGGACCGGGGGCGCGGACGGCGTCCGACGAGGGTCGGGCAGGCCGCCAGCCCACGGCCCGGCCCCGGAGTGGTCGGGTTGTCGCTCGCCCGGGGCCGGTCCCATGCGGTCGGGGGACGGGCCCCAGGGTGCCACCACGGGGCGCCCGTCCGGGCCGGTTCGCCCACCGGGCGAGGGTGGACGGGACGGCGGAGGCTGCAGCGACGGAGAAGCCGACGGGGACGGAGGAGGAGGCGGAGGAGGCGGCGACGCGGCCCAGGTCGGCGGCGGGATGGGCGTCGACACCTCGAAGTCCACGTACGCCGGTTGGTGAGCGCGAGTGGGGCCGCGCTGGCCGCCGGCCGCCGGGGATCCGTCCGGCGTCGGCTCCCCCGGCCGGGGGGTGTACGGGGTCTGCTCGACGGGGCGCGGATCCTCGGGCGGCGGATCCTCCGGCCAGCCCGAGGACCGGAGGTCCACATCGATGTCCGTCATGCTCGCTCTCCCGACCGACGACGCCGGACCGGCGCCCGCGACCCGGATGGCCGCGGGCGGAGATGACGACGACCCCACACCACGATGCAGGACCCGCCTACAGCACAACCGGCCGGGGTACCGGCACGATGAAGGAACCGCCGCGCGCGGCGTACTCCGCCTGTTGGGCGATGATCTCCTTCTTCACGTTCCAGGCCAGTAGCAGCAGGTAGTCGGGCTGGCGCTCCAACAGGACCGCGGGGTCAAGGATCGGCAGCCGCGCCCCGGGGATGTACTTGCCCTGCTTGTGGACATTGCGGTCGACCACGAAGTCGATGAGATCCGTGGTGATGGCGCTGGAGTTCAGCAGCGTCGCGCCCTTGGCCGCGGCGCCGTAGGCGGCAACCGTCTTACCGTCGGCGCGCAGTGAGCGCAGCAGCGCGACCAGCTCCTCCTGCACGGTGCGCACGTCGTCGGCGAAGGTGGCGTACCGCGCGAAGGAATCGAGGCCGCCGGCTCGCTCGGCGTCGAGCACGGCGGCGACCGACTCGGCCGGCTCTGCGGTCGCGGCGTGCTGCATGCTCCAGCGCAGCGTCCCGCCGTGCAGTTCGGGAAACTCCTGGACGCCGACGAGCGCGAGGCTGTGGCGACGCATGAGGGCGTCCACCGCGATGGTGGAAAAGTAGCAGAAGTGCTCGTGGTAGACCGTGTCGAACTCGGTGTGGGCCAGCAGGGCCCCGACGCCGGGGTTCTCGACGTCGACGAGCCCGCCGTCCGCGAGCAGGATCGAGAAGCCCTCGACGAAGCTGTTGAGGTCGGGGACATGGGCCATCACGTTGTTCGCGATGATCACGTCGGCCCGCAGGCCCTCCGCGACGAGCTGGCGGGCCAGCTCCGCGCCGAAGAACTCCTCGCGGGTCGGCACGCCGGCCTCGCGGGCCGCAGCGGCCGGACCGGGCGTCGGCTCGATGCCGAGCACCGGGATGCCCCGCTCGACGAACGCCTTGAGCAGGTAGCCGTCGTTGCTGGCCACCTCGACGACCAGGCTGTCCGGGCCGAGGTCGCGGCTGGCGATCAGGTCGATGACGTGCTTCTCGGCGTGCCGGACGAGCATGTCCGAGAACGAGGAGAAGTACGGGTAGTCCTCGTCGAAGATCTCCTTCGCGGGCAGCTCGTGGGTGAGCTGGACCAGCGCGCACGACTCGCAGAAGCCGACTTCGAGCGGGAACGAGGGGTCGGTGGCGTCGAGGGCGTCGGCGCGCACCAGGCGGTTCGCGATGGGCGTCGACCCCAGCGAAAGGAACAGCCGCGGGGTCGCACCGCCGCAGGACCGGCAGGCGGTGACCGGCGTGGCGATGCTGCCGGAGGCGGCCGGCGACTGGTTCACGTCGGCCGCGACGGTTGCGCTACCGCCCTGGGCCGGGGTTCCGGATGACATGCGCTCCCCTTGATGAGATGTCGCCGAGCGGCGTGGTGACCGCACATCCGCCGCAGGGATGTGACAGTCCGGAAACAATCTGCTTGCCACGGCACCAGGGTCAGGTGCCGTGGCACCCTCGCGGGTCGCGAGAGCACCACCCACACACCCGCCGGCGTTGAGTTTCGCAGGCCACGGGAGTGATCAGACAACGGGGGGTGGTGGCGGTGACAACGGATTCAGACCGGGGCGCCGGTGGCGCCGAAAACATGGACGGCCGGCCCGTCCGCGAGCAGCGGCCAGGCGCGGTCCTTGTCGGAGATCACCGACACCGGCAGCGGCCAGGCGATGCCGAGGCTCGGGTCGTCGAAGCGCAGCCCGCGGTCGTGTCCCGGGGTGAAGGGGACGTTCATCTGGTATGTGGCCTCGGTGGCGTCGGCCAGCGTCTGATAGCCGTGGGCGAGGCCCGCATCGATGAACAGCGCCCGGTGGTTGTCGGCGGACAGCTCGACCGCGATGTGACGCAGGTACGTCGGCGAGTCGGTCCGGGGATCGACCACGACGTCGAGCAGCGCGCCGCGGGTGCAGCGGACCAGCTTGGTCTCACGCACGGGCTCCCCGGCCCAGTGCAGGCCGCGGATCGTGCCCGCCGTGGCGTTGTAGGCGACGCTGCACTGGGCCACCTCGACGGCGAGCCCCGCGGCCGCGAACTCCTCGGCGCAGAACGTCCGGGCGAACATGCCCCGGGCGTCGGTGAACGCCTCGACGTCGACGATCCACACCCCGGCGATCGCCGTCGGGGTGACGATCACGGATGCGCCCAGAACAGGTCGGCGTCGAGCTGGCCGGTGCCGATCAGGTACTGGAGCTGCTTGAGCCGGGTGTGCCCGCGGCCGGTGAAGGTCTCCGCGTCGAGCTGGATGCGGCTGAACACCTCGTGCAGCTGCTGGGCGCCACGCAGCGCGTTCCAGTCGCAGGAGAACCCGGGCAGGGTGCTCGCGATCTTGTCGAAGGACACCCGGTAGCTGCGGTTGTCGCCGCCGTTGTCGCCGAAGCTCAGCTTGCAGCCGGTGAAGACGCCGGCGACCGCGTCGGCGATCTCCTTGACCTGGTAGTTCTGCTCGCTGTCACCCACGTTGAAGATCTGGTTGTGGACGACGTCGCGCGGCGCGGCCAGGGCGAGGCGGATCGCCTTCGCGATGTCCAGGCCGTGGACCAGCGGGCGCCAGGGAGTGCCGTCCGAGGTCATCGCGATCTCGCCGGTGGTCCAGGCGACGCCGGCGAGGTTGTTCAGCACGATGTCGAACCGCTGCCGCGGCGAGGCGCCGTAGGCGGTGGCGTTGCGCAGGAACGTCGGCGAGAACGAGTCGTCGGCCAGCGGAGCGACGTCGCGCTCCACGTAGACCTTGCACTCGGCGTACGGGGTCTGCGGGTCGACCGGCGAGGTCTCGGTGACGTCCTCGCCGGTCGCCACGCCGTAGACGCTGCACGACGACATGTAGACGAACCGCTCGACCCCGGCCTGCTTGGCGAGGTTCGCCAGCCGTACCGAGCCGAGGTGGTTGACCTTGTATGTGACGTCCGGCGCGAGCGCGCCGAGCGGGTCGTTGGACAGCTCGGCCATGTGCACCACGGCGTCGACACCGGCAAGATCGTCGACAGTGAGGTGGCGCAGGTCCTTGTCGAGGGTCAGCGGGGTCCGGTCCGTCCCGCGGTACAGCCAGCCGTACTTGTAGTAACCGGTGTCCACGCCGACGACCTCGTGGCCGTCGCGCATGAGCTCGGGCGCGAGCAGGCACCCGAGGTACCCCTCCGTGCCCGTCACGAGCACCTTCATCCGCGAGTCCTCTCCATCTCGGCCGCGGGGTGGCCCGATCGGGCCGGACGGTCCGGCCTCAAACCGTACCGACTCGGTTCCGCGGCCCGGCCGGCGACATCCCGCGGCCTGCGCCCAGGCCACCCGGCCGATGCAGCCCGCCACCGGACGCGCAAGGCCGGTTATCCACCGTCATCGCCAGCCGGCCGACCGAAGGCCATCCCCGGGAGCCGTCGAACCACTCCACCCGCCCCGGGACAGCCACGACCATCCGCATAGGTCTCGTGGCGGACAGCTCCGGCGCCCCCGGCGACCGGGCAATTGCTGGAGGTTGTTGGCCGTATCCGGGCCCGCGACCGTCATCAACCTCCAGCAGTTCGCAGCGCAACCGAAAACAGCCGGCCACGCGTTCAGGCTCCAGCCCCAGCTCGGCGATCTTGGTGTTCCGCGGAGCCGCGCCGCTCGTCCGAGCGGAGTCCGCTCGTGGGCAGCACCGCCAGGTCCATGACGCGCCCCACCGCCCCTGGCCCGGCTCGCCCTGGCGAACAGCGGCGGCCCGGAGTGCGGTGATCAGCGGGCGGGAGGGCGCATGACCCGGGCGGGGGCCGCGAAGACGGTCGCGCCCGGGGGCACGTCCGTCATGACGATCGAGCCCGGACCGATGCGGGCGTCGTCACCGATGGTGATTGCGCCGAGGAGGTGGACGCCGGGAGCGAGCTCGACCCGGGCACCGATCTTCGGCACGTCCCGCGGCGACGCCGACCCGCCGGCGTAGCCGATGGTCAGGTTGTGCCGCAGCGTGCAGTCGTCGCCGATCTCGCAGTACGGCGGGATCAGGATCGTCTGGTGATGGCCGATGTGGACCCGCCGGCCGAGCCGGGCCTTCTCGGACAGCTCGACCCCGTACAGGTTGCGGATGACCAGGTTGTTGAGCATCTTGTAGGCCACGGTGAGTGCGGCGCGCAGGGGCTGGCGCCGGGTGCGCCGCCACTGCCCGAGGCGGTAGACGGCGAGCACGTGCAGCCCCGGATGGGCGAGCGAGCCGTAATGCCGCCGAAAATCCTCCCGCAGGATCTCCCGTAGGCCCAGCTCGGATGCCTCCCGACGGTCGAGCTCGACATCGCCCTCCGCGGCCGGCGTCGGATCGGGCGTTGTCAGGGCGGCCGGCAGCGGGGCGGAAGTCGGCGGAGCGGGCGTGGCGGCGCCGTTGTTCGGGGCGGCGCCGTTGTTCGGGGCGGCGCCGTTGTTCGGGGCGGCGCCGTTGTTCGGGGCGGCGCCGTTGTTCGGGGCGGTGGCCGACGGGGCACCGTGAGCGCTGGAACCGTTGGGTGCGGTCGGGGGACTCCCGGGTTCGCGGGGCGCCGTTCCGTTGCGGGCGGCGCCGGCCTCAGTGGACACGGCTGAGCTCCTCGATGTGTTCGCGCAGGTCGCCGACGGTGGTGAAGCTGGCGAGCCGGTCGTCGGCGATCTGGATCGAGAACTCCCGCTCGACGGCGTAGATCAGGTTGATGTGCGCCAGCGAGTCCCAGCCGGGGACGTCGGCGGCGGTCATCGTGTCGGAGACGATGAGGTCGTCGTCACCGAAGATCTCCCGGAAGATCTGCTGGAGGCGATCCTGCACCGTCACCTGGGCACCTCTTCCATCCTGCGGTCCTGCGGCCGCGTCTGGGCGAACACATGGGTGGACAGCTCGGCGGATGACCCGCCCGGTTCGACCGGTGCGCCCGGCTGGTCGGTCCGGTCCCGGTCCGGGCCGGCGGCAGCGGCGGTCACGACGACGCGCATCAGGCCGGGCGTCGCATACGGCGCGTCCACGGCGCGGGACCAGTGGGTGGTGCCCGGCGCGGACGGATCGTCCGGTGCGTCCACCCAGGTGAAGCCGAGGCGTTCGTAGAGGCCGGCGACCAGGGCGTTCTTCGCCGACGGCCGGTACTCGCCGACGATCCGGACGAGCCCGCGCCGGCGTGCCTCGGCGAGGATCAGCCCGGCGACCTCGTCCTCCAGGGTCCGGCCGATCACTCGGCAGCTCATCAGCCAGGTGTCGACGGCCAGGGCGTCGTCCGCCTCGACGGCGATGACCACGGCGACGAGGCCGTGGTCGGCGAACCGGTCGGCGAGGCGGACGCAGAGCACGGCCGTGGCGGGGTCGGCGGCCAGCCGGGCGATCTCGTCGGCGCCGCGGCGCCGGCCGGTCAGGTTGAACTGGTTGGTCTTGCCGACGAGCTGGGCGACCCGGGGCAGGGTCAGCTCGTCGAGCGCGACGACGGTGGCCGTCATGTCGAGCCCCCGGTGGAACTGCTCCAGCGACGGGGCCGCGGCCTGCGCGGCGGCGAGTTCGGCGCGGGCCCGGTAGGTCGCCGTCCGGGCGGCGTCCTCGGCGGTGAGCGCCGTGGTCTCGAAGAACGGGTAGTCGGCCAGCGCCCGGACGTAGCCGTGCGGGTCGGCGGGCAGCGCGAGGACGTCGACCTCGCCGACGAGCTGGCGCACCGCCTCGCGCTCGGCCGGGTTGTCGTCGACGAAGACGAGGGAATCGAGGCCGAGGCCGAGGGCGGCGGCGATCCGGCGCAGCTGGGTCGGCTTGTCGTCCCAGCACGCGCTAAAGCACGCGATATCGTCGAGGCGCAGCCGCATGGCAGGGTGGCGCTCAAATGCCTCCCGCGCGTCGGCGTCGTTGTTCTTCGAGCAGACGGCGAGCACGACACCGCGGTTGTTCAATTCGACGACATAGTCCTGGAAGGCGGCGAAGGCCTCGCCGACGGCACCGTCGCCGAGAGCGATGCCGGCGAGCCCCTCCTCCCCCAGCACACCGCCCCACAGCGTGTTGTCGAGGTCGAGGACGAGGCACTTGCGGCTCACCCCGAGCTGCGCGCCGATCACCGCCGCGGTATGCCGGGCCAGCAGCGGCACCTGCGCGAGCGACACCGCCTGCTTGGATCGGTGCCAGTAGCGTGCGTCGAACCAGGCCCGCTTGCCGACGTCGGCGGCCAGGCGCTCGCAGTCGACCAGACCGATCCCGTCGCCGGCCGCGCGGCCTAGTTCGGCGTTGACCCGGGCGAGCAGGGTCGGGCGGGCACCGCCGGTGCGCAGCGCCAGATGCCCGAGGGCGATCTCGCCGGGAACGGCGAAGGTGTGCTGGACGACCCGGGCGCCGCAGCGGGCGCGGATCGTCTCCCACAGCGACGTCCAGCGGCGCACCTCGGCGGCGACCGCGGCGTCCGGCTCGTCGGCGACGGCCGGCAGAGCCGCCTCGCCGGCGTGCACGGCGAGCACGACCACGTCCGGCGCGAAGCTGTACAGTCCGCTGCCAGGGTCCAGAATCTCCTGACGGTACTGTCCGTAGCCGCACTCGTAGATCTCGACGGCGACCCCCGCCCGCGCGGCCGCGAGCGGCAGCAGAGCCGCGAACTGGGACGTCGTGTAGCTACCGAGGACAGCGACCCGAGCCGAGCGCGGCAGCGGCGCGGCGGCGGGCAGGCAGCGGCGCAGCACGCCGGCCGCTGCCGACCAGGCGCCGAGGTCGCCGTCGGTGTCGGTGAGTGCCAGCGCCCAGCGCACCGCCCCGGCCGGGTCCCCGGCGCGCTCGTGCGCTACGGCGAGGTCGCGGCACAGCGCGGCGGTCGGGATCTCGCTGGCGGCGGCGAGCGCGGTCAGCTCGGCGACCCGCCCGTCGCGCGGCGGCACCTGCCGGGTCCGGTCAGGCTCGTCCCCCACACCGGCGTCCCCTGGTTCGATCATCCTTGCGGCCCCCTTTCGTGGTAGCCCGTCATGGCACCCCCGCATCCGGCCGCCCAAACTCTACCCTCACGTGAGAGTTGGTTCGAACGGAACGGCGGGGAGCGCGGCGGCGATATCGACCCGATATCCGCGGCACCGACAGGAACACCTCGGACCTCTCTGCAGATATCCGGCATTTGGCGAGCCCCTGAGCCGCCCCGGAAGGCGACGACGACCACTCCGACCCGCCCGCGGCGCGCCGGCAGGTGCCCGATGCCAGGTCAACGCGGGTCGATTTATCCACTTGTCGACAACGGCCCGTACAGAACCGGCAATGTGGAAAACTGCCTCACACGGTGACACCGACCGCGCCATTTCCGCCCGGCCCACCCGTCATCCCCCTCAGCGCGCCGAGTCGCACGTCCCGGGAGGCAGGACCCCGTATGCGACACCGCGCCATGCCCCGCGGTCCCACCGGGACGCGGCCCCGCGGTCCCCGCCGGGCGGTGGCGGCCGTCCAGGCGTTCCTGGTCGGGTCCGCCCTCGGTGTGCCGCTGCTCGCCACACCAGCCCTCGCCGTACCAGCCCTCGCCGCCCCGGCCGGTGCCTCCTCTGTCGCCCCCGCACAGGGCTCGCAGTGGTACCACGCGGTGCTCGGGCTCACCCAGGCGCAGCGGATCAGCCAGGGGGCCGGGGTCGTGGTCGCGGTCATCGACGGCGGGGTGGACGCCGACCATCCCAAGCTGCAGGGCCAGGTCCTGCCCGGCGCCGGCGTCGGGCCGGACGCGGCCCCCGACGGATGGCGCGACGACGATCCCGACGGCCACGGCACCGCGATGGCAGGCCTGATCGCGGGGCGCAACGACAACGGCCGGCCGGAGGTACGCGGCATCGCTCCGGCCGCCCGGATCCTGCCCGTCTCGACCGGTGCCGAGGCGGACTCGGCGGAGGTCGCCCGCGGCATCCACCGGGCCGTCGACCTCGGCGCCGACGTCATCAACCTCTCTCTCGGCGCGGCCGGGTCGGCGACCCCCGACGAGCGCGAGGCGGTCGCCTACGCCTTCGCGCACGACGTGGTCGTAGTCGCCTCCGCCGGCAACGTGGAGACCGGCGACCACGAGATCAACTCGCCGGCGAACATCCCCGGCGTCGTCTCGGTGACCGGCTCGACTGCGCGGGGCGACTTCTGGCAGGGCTCGTCCCTGGGCTCGCGGGCCGTCATCGCCGCCCCGGCCCCGGGCATCCGGGCGCCCGTGCCGACCAGGGTCTCCCCGGATGGCCTGGACACCGGCGCCGGCACCTCGAACTCGGCCGCGATCGTCTCGGGCGTGGTCGCGCTCATTCGGTCGGCCCGGCCCGACCTGGACGCGCCCAACGTCATCGAGCGGCTCATCTACACCGCGCGGGACGCCGGCCCGCCGGGCCGTGACGTCGAGTTCGGCTTCGGCATCGTCGACCCCGCCGCGGCGCTGACCCGGCCCGTTCCGGTCGTCGGCGCCAACCCTCTGCTGGCTGCCCTGACCCGCTGGGGCCTGGCCGGCCAGCCACCCGCCGACGCGGACCGCGCCGGCGGCGGGTCGGATGCCGCCGGCGCGGCCGGCTCGGGCTCCGGCTCCGGCCGCGGCGGAGAGGCCGACTCACCGGCCGCCGCGTCGGCGGTGCCGCCGACGGCCGACGGTCGAGCGGCACCGGCCGGCGGCGGCGCCACGCCCCCGGACGCGGCCGCCAGCGCGGCCGCCGACCCCGACCGCGGGGGAGCCGCGGGTGCCGGGCCGGGCCAGGACCACGACGGCACCGCCGCGGTGGCTGCCGGTGGCGACGGCCCGGCGACCGGGGGCGCCGCCGGCCACGGATCGGGCCACCGCGGCGTCGCCCGCGTCGCGCTGGCCTGGGTCGGCGGGCTGGCCCTTGCCGTCTGGCTGGGTGGCCTGCTCGGCGTCGGCGCGCATCTACTGTCCGCCCGGCGAACCACGACAGGCCGCGGGCCGCGCGGCCACTCCTAACATGGCCACATGACACACGCGCTCCTGGACGAGCTGTCCTGGCGTGGACTCATCCACGACAGCACCGATCCCGCCGAGCTACGGGAACACCTCGACAGCGGCAGGCGGCGCTGCTACATCGGTTTCGACCCGACCGCCCCGTCGCTGACCATCGGCAACCTGCTGCCCATCACGCTGCTGATCCGGGCCGCCCGGACCGGACTCGGTGCCGTCACCCTGTTCGGGGGCGGCACCGGCCTGATCGGCGACCCATCCGGCAAGTCCGTCGAGCGCACCCTGCTCACCGCCGAGGACGTGCGGGCCAACGTGACGCGGCACCGCGAGATCATGGAGACGATCTTCGGGCGGGCGTTGGCCGCCGAGGAGATCCCCGCCTTCGTCGACAACGGCGACTGGCTCGGCGGCCTCGGCATGATCGAGTTCCTGCGAGACGTCGGCAAGCACTTCCCCGTCACCGAGATGATCAGACGGGACTCGGTCCGCCGCCGCCTCGACGACCCCGACGTCGGCCTGACCTACACCGAGTTCAGCTACTCGCTGTTGCAGGCGTACGACTACCGCCGGCTGTGCGAGGACCATGGCGTCACGCTCCAGATGGGAGCGTCGGACCAGTGGGGCAACATCGTCGCCGGGATCGACTACGTGCGCCGGGTGCTGCGGACCCAGGTGCACGGGCTGACCTGCCCGCTGCTACTGCGCGCGGACGGCACGAAGTTCGGCAAGTCGGAGAAGGGCGCGGTGTGGCTGACGGCCGACCGCACCTCGCCGTACACGCTGTACCAGTTCCTGATCAACCTGTCGGATGACGAGGCGCGACGGTTCGCGCTGTTCTTCTCACTCACCGACCGCGAGCCGCTGGAGCGGCTGTTCGCCGAGCACGCCGAGGCGCCGGGCCGCCGCGCGCTGCAGCGCCATCTCGCCCGGGAGATGACCGCGCTCATGCACGGCCAGCCCGCCGTCGACGCCGCCGAGGCGGCGTCCGCGGCGCTGTTCAGCGGTGATGTGAAGGCGATCGGGGCGGATCTGATCTCGGACGTGTTCGCCGACGTGCCGACGGTCACCGAGCCGCTGGCCCGGCTCGCGGCCGACGGCGGCTGGCCCGTCGTCGACCTTCTGCTCGCCACCGGCCTGGCCAGCAGCCGCCGAGACGCCCGCGAGCACCTCGGCAACCGCGCCGTGCTGGTCAACGGCGACCGGGTCGATGCGGTGGCCACCGTGACCGAGAAGGACCTGCTGCACGGTTCGGTGATCCTCGTCCGCCGCGGGCGCCGCGAGTGGCGAGTCGCCCGTTTCACCTAGGGGGCGGGCGGCCCGACGAGCAGCCCCTTGATGTAGGCGGCGTGCTCGTCGGCCACCGCCTTCTTACCGCGGGCGCGGGAGAGCACCGTGCGCCCGGCATATCCGGCCACGAGCATCGAGCGCATCACGTTCACCCGGGTCGGGGCATTGTGCTTGCGCAGGTAGCGGACCATGGACGCGCCGCGCATCTGGAGCATCCAGGTCTTGCCCGCGCCGCTGCCACCGGCGCCGTGCGGCACCAGCAGGTCGGTGTGCAGCTTCTGGCGCAGGCCGGCCTCGCGGATCGCCCGGCCGAGCGCCATGTCCTCGTTGTAGACGAAGAACGTCTCGTCGAAGCCGCCCAGATCGAGGAACGTGACGCGGCGCACGGCCATGCAGGCGCCGGTCAGCCACTCGGGGTTCATCGGTCGGCCGGGGGTCGGGCGCGCGAACAGCGCCGAGGTCGGTGCCACCTTGTGCGCGCCGAGGACGTGCAGCAGCACCCGCCGCGGCGTCGGCTCCCATCCGCCGTTGCCGAGCTCGGGCCTGTCGTCGTGGCCCTTCATCGTCGCGGCGCTGGTGACCAGTTCCGGGTCGGCGAGCAGGTCGTCGACGAGCACGTCGATGACGTCGACGGTGGGCCGGCTGTCCGGGTTGCCGAGGACGATGTAGTCGTACCTCGACGATCGGATGCCAATGTTCGCGGCCTTCGCGAACCCCTTGCCGCCGCCGGAGTCGAGATAGCGGGCGTTCGGCCGATCCACGAGCAGCTCGTCGACCCGGTCGACGCCGTTGGCGTTGTCGATGACCACCACCGGCATGTCCAGCGGCAGCGTGGCGAACAGTTCCTCAAGTTGTTCCCGGCTGTGATAGCTGACCAGCACGAGCTCGTACTGCCACGTGGACCGCTTGGGTTGGTCGACCGACACGGCGGCACGCTCCTCACTACGTGTGTTCACGACTACGTGTGTTCACGCAAGATTTCGATGCACCGTACGGCCTCGGCTGCCGACGGTACTTGTCTGCGGGCCTCGGTTCAGCTGCCGGCCGACGTCAGCGCACTGGCCGAGGTGGCCGGGCCCACCGCGTCGGTTCCCTCCGGCGCACCGGCGCCGGAGGGCGGGGCGACCGGCTGGCGATCCGGCTTCGGCCACACGGCCGGACGGTCCCGGGCGGCGAAGCGGCGCACCCCGCCGAGCGCGACGGCCTGCAGGAAGAAGACCTGCGCGACCAGCCGGCTGGGCCCCGGCGGTGTCCGCCCGGTCATCAGCGCGGCGGTACTCGCCGCGCCGGCGGCGTTGCCGGCCAGGAACACCCGGGCGGCCCAGCTGTGGCGAGCGGCCGGGACGGCCATGGCGACGAGGACGACGTGCGCCACCGGCCCGAACGACGAGCGGACCAGCCGGTGCCCCCACAGCTGCGGGGTGACCGGCAACGCTCCCGGCACCAGCGTCGCCCGACGGCGCCAGAGCATGTCCAGGTTGCCGGCGACGATCCGGGTCCGCCGCTCCCACTCGCCGGTGTAGTCGGGGGCCGCCGACTCGATCGAGTACGCCTCGGGCTCGTAGACGACCCGCAACCCGCCCTCGAGGATGTCGAGGGCGAGCCAGGCGTCGTCGACCGCCGTGTCGGCGGGCAGCGGCCGGAACGCCTGGCGGCGGAAGGCCAGCATCTCGCCGACGACGCCGATCGTCGCGCCCGTCGCCGACTCGCAGCGCTTCAGCCACGACTCGAACTTCCAGTAGAAGCCCTGGGCGCCGTCCGGGTCGTCGACCTGCTTCTCGCCCGCGACCGCGCCGACGGTCTCATCGGTGAAGTGGCGGGCGGCGGCACGCAGCGCGCCGGGTGCGAGCACCGCGTTGGCGTCGGTGAGCACGACGATCTCGTGGGAGGCGGCGGCGACGCCGCGGTTGACCGCGCGAGCCTTGCCCAACCGCTCGCCGGAGGACAGCACCCGCACTCCGGTCCGGCGCGACGCCTCGGCCGTCTCCGGGTCGTCCGCGACGACGATGACCTCCATCGGCCCCGGATAGTCGGTGCCGGCAAGTTCATCCAGTTTCGTCCCGATGACCGCCGATTCCCGGTACGCGGAGACGACGACACTCAGTCCCGGCCAGATCTCGGGTTCCGGTGGTGTCGCCGGCTCCAGGCCACGGCTGCGCAGTCCGATATAAACCGGATACAGAACGTGACCGTAAACAGTTACGGCTCCGAGCGCCGCGACGGCGGCTCCTCGACCGATGGTCCGGACACCTGTCATGACTGTAACCGTAGCGTTCCACCGGCATGCCACGGCGAACGGCTCCGGGCCCGTCGGAACACACGATTGACCCCATGACGCTGCGCGGCCGTGATACGCAGCCCTGACCTGCACCGCCGTCCGATCCGCGGGGACTACTAACCAGGACGCGACGGTCCGGTCACCACGGCGACGTTGTGCGGCCACAACCACGTGTCGACATTCGGCGGGCATACGAAACCACCCGGTTTATTCACGTGCATGCGATGTCATCGTGACCGTATGGCCACGCCTTGGATTCCATCACCGGGCGACCGGGCGGACCCTCCCCCATGTGGGTGAACCCGGGTCGTTAGAGTGGGACCGGTGAGCGACTCCACGCGCTGGATCGTCGTTGTCGAGGAACCGTTTCTCCCGGCGGACGCCGGCGGCCGGGTGGAGACATTCAGCTTCCTCACCGCGGCCTCCGCTGCCGGTATTCGGATGCAGATCCTGGTTCCCTCGCGCGAGGATCTGGACATCGCCTCCTACGAGGAGGCGGTTCCCGGCTCGGCGGTGATCCGGCTGCCCCGGGACGACAGCCCACGCGCCCACCTGACGTCGAGGCCGTTCATGCACGCCTCCCGACCGGTCGGCCCGTTGCGGCGCGCCCTGGAGTCCACCCCCCCGCGGGCTGATGCGGTGATCAGTTACAGCTGCCGGTCGTCGCATCTCGGCGAGGAAATCGCCCGAATCTGGAAGCTGCCGCACCTGGTGCGCGCACACAACGTCGACTCGGAATTCTTCCGGGTGCTGGCCCGCAGCAGCTCCGGCCCCCGGGCCGTGGCCTACGAGCTCGAGTACCACAAGCTGCGCCTCGCCGAACTGGCGATGCACCACTCGCCCCTGGTCACCTGTATCGCCGACATCTCGCTGGAAGATCACCAGTGGCGGCGCACCCGGGCGAGCGTGCCCACGTTCCACCTGCCGCCGTTCCTGCCCGTGGGTGCGCTGCGGACGACTGCCTCCGCCACACCGGCCGCGGCGGCCGGCACCACCGTCGACCAGCGGCTGATCTTCGTCGGTTCGCTGGACACCCCGACGAACATCGAGGCACTGCGCTGGTTCCTCGGGGGATGCTGGCCGACGATCCGGGCCAACCATCCGAAGTCGACCTTCCAGGTGGTGGGGCGGCGCCCGGAGGACGGCCTGGCCGCATGGCTCGCCGGCTTCGACGGCGTCGAGCTGCACACCGACGTACCCAGCGTCGCCGGTTACCTCACCGCGGCGACATTGTCGGTGAACCCGATGCGTTCCGGCTCCGGCGTGAACATCAAGGCCATCGAGGCGATGGCGACCGGCATCCCGGTGGTGAGCACTCCGACCGGCAGCCGCGGGCTGGGCTGGACCCCCGGCGTCGACCTGCTGGTCGCCGACGAGCCGAGCGCCTTCGCCGCCGCCGCGTGCGAGCTGCTGGACAACCCGCAGCGAGCGGCCGAGATCGGCCTCGCCGGCCGGGCCTTCGTCCGCCGCGAGCTCGACCACGCGGCGCTGATCGGCCGCATCCAGGAGCACCTGACGCCGTCCTGAGCGACCGCCCCACCGCCGTCCGGTGACACCCGACACCCCAGCGG
>NZ_JAMPTM010000164.1 GCF_025403375.1 Frankia gtarii | reverse complement strand
GCCCGGCGGCATCCCCGGACCGCCGGGCGGCATGCCCGGACCGCCACCTGGGTAGCCACCGCCGGGCCCGCCAGGACCGCCGGGATAGCCCCCGGGCGCGCCGGGACCGCCCGGGTACCCGCCAGGACCGGGCTGACCGGGCGCCGGCGGGTAGCCCGGGCCCGGATACCCGGGACCGGGCTGGCCGGGCGCGGGCGGATATCCCTGGCCGGGACCACCCGGGTACCCGCCCTGCCCGGGACCGCCGGGACCCGGCGGGTACCCGCCGCCCGGACCCGGGTAACCCGGACCGGGATGCGGGTAGCCGGGACCCCCCGGACCGCCGCCCGGGTAGCCGCCGGGACCACCCGGATGAGCGCCGTGCGCCCCGCCCTGCGTCATGCCCTCGTCCTCTCCGCCGCCTGCCGCGCCCGGCCCGCGCCGCCGCCGCTCCTGCCGTCAACGAACCGCGCGCCGCCGTTGGATCCCACCGTCACCCTCACGGCACCGTCACCCTCACGGCGCCGTCATCCTCACGGCGCCGTCATCCTCACGGCGCCGTCATCCTCGAAGCGACATGGTCGGCCGCTCGTCCTCGCTCGGCTGGACGACGACGAAGCCCTGCCCGGAGAATCCGAGCTGGAAGGCCTCGCCGGAGCCGCGCCCGATCAGGCCGCCGAGACGCGCGGTGCGCCGGGGCTCGACACGCAGACCGTCGGTGTAGGCGACGAGGGCGTCGGTGTCGACGAACGTCGGCGCCTCCCGGGTGTCGAGCACGATCGGGTTGCCCTTCGCGGTCAGCGCGACCCAGCCCTGGCCGCGTAGCACCACGTTGAACATTCCCATCCCGGACAGCATCGTGACGCCGCGGACGCGTTCGATCTTCCACTCCAGCGCCGCGTCGAAGGCCAGAATGTTCTTGCCGTTGACGGACAGGCCCTCGCCGGCAAGCTGCGCGACGATGACCTCCTTGCCATAGTCGGCGAGGTAGAGCAGGCCCTGGCCGGTCGCCGTCATCAGCGGCACGCCCTCGCCGGTCGCCCAGGACGAGGCGATTCGGCCGAGTTGCGGCGGCTGCGGGTTGAAGTCGATCAGCCCCTCGTAGGCGATCATGGAGCCGACCCGGGCGAACAGGTCCTGGCCGGGGTTCATGACCACCTTGGCGATCTTGGAACCGTGCTTGCTCATCCGCTCGAAGACGGGCGTGGGCCCGTAATGCTCGATCAGGCTGCCCTGCACGGCCCGCTCCCTCCCGCCGACGGGTGACCCGCCGGGCACGCTGCCGCGATCGTCGCCACGCTCACACCTCGTACGGCTGGACAACGACGAAATGACCGGCGAATCCCATGAACTGCAGCGCCAGAGCCTCACCGCTGCTGCCCGCGTAGATCTGCCGGGAGATCCGCACCTGCGTCGAGACGCTGACCCGCATCCCGGTGGTCCACGCGACCAGCGCGTTCATGTCCGCGAACGTCGGGCCCTGCACGGGCAGGGTCATCGGCGACCCCTTGGTCATGACGACCACCGAGCCCGGCCCGGAAACCTCGAAGTGGAAGAAACCGCCACCGGGGATGCCGGCGCTCTCGATCCGACGCACCTCCGTGCGCACGGTGGCGTCCATCGCCAGCAGGTTCTTCGCGTTGATGCACAGCGACGAGCTACCGAGCTCGACGATGTGCAGGTCGGAGGCGTCCTGGGCGAGGAACACCTCGCCGGAGCCCTTGCAGGTCATGAGCTTGAGGCTCTGACCGGTCAGCTTGCCCTCGATGAGGCCGCGCAGCCCGCCGCTTTTGTAGTCGAACTCGACGTTGCCCTGGTAGGCGACCATCGACCCGCGCAGCGCCAGCGCGTCCGGCCCGAGGGTGACCTTGACCAGCTTGCCGTTCTGCTGGGTCCAGCGCCCGGCCGTCGGCACCTCGCGGTACGGGGCGAGGCTGTTCATCGCCCCCGGCGGGGTCGGCTGGACCTGCGACGGCAAGGGTTCGGGCCCGCCGAACGCACCCACCGGCGGCTGCGCCCCGGGCATGGCGCCCGGCATGGGCGCCGCGCCGCCGGGAGGCGGCCCACCGCCATAGGGGGGCGCGGACGGCTGGGCGGCGCCGTAAGCGGGCGCCGGCTGGCCGCCATAGGCCGGCGCGGGCTGGCCCGGCGCGGGCTGGCCCGGCGCAGCAGGCGATGGGGTGGGGGCCTTGCGCTGGTCGTGACGGGGCGGCGGGACGGCGGCGGGTTCGTCCGCGACCTCGCCGCCGTAGGAGCGGATGAGTTCGGCGAGGCCGCCCTGGAAACCCTGGCCGATCGCGGCGACGCGCCACACGCCCTTGCGGTAGAGGTCGCCGATCATCACCGCGCGCTCGCTGGTGAAGTCGGCGCCGGTGAAGGAGTAGCGCAGCACCTCGGTACCGGCGACGACGATCCTCAGGTAGCCCGACGCGATCGCCGCGGCACTGCCGACGCCGTCCAGCGCCGCGCAGAACGACAGCCGGCCGATCGAGGCCGGCACCTGGTCGAGGCTGACCCGGAACGCCTGGGTGTCCCCGGACTGCGGGCCGAGAAGCTGGACGGACTTCTCCGGTGAGGTCGGCTGGTTGAAGAAGACGAAGTACCGGTCGTCGGAAAGGCGGTCGTCGCCGTCCAGGCCGAGGCAGGAGATGTCCCACTCCCCCGGCGCATTGATCGCAATCCCGACGTACAGGTCGGTGCCCTGGGTGACCGCCGACAGCTGCGCCTTCTGCCCGCGGCTGAACTGGGTGACCAACACGCTCCCTCCACTCGCCTGCCGCCGCCCCGGCACCTGCCGGGACGACCGGCGGATCCGCCCCGCCGCCTGCGCCCGCATCCGCACGAACCGGACTGCGGGCAAGGTAGCAGCTACCCATCTACCCATCCGAACACGCCGGGCACGCGGGCGCTGTCACCCACGGGACACCACGCGTGTCACCGTGACAGGTCTCCAGCGTGACACCTCCTCTCGCGTCCCACGGGCAGGATCGCGTTCACTGGGCGGATGCGCTACGTGGAGAGCTCCGTCACCACCAGCCCGAAGAGGATTTCGAAGATCGGCCTGGGCACCTGGCAGTTCGGGTCCGGACAGTGGGGTTACGGCAGTCGCTACGCCGACAACGACGCCGCACTCATCGTCCGCCGGGCCCTCGAGCTCGGGATCACCCTGTTCGACTCGGCGGAGGTCTACGGCCTGGGACGCAGCGAGCGCATCCTCGGCGCGGCGCTGGCCGCGGTCCCCGGCGGTCTCGACCGGGCCTACGTGGCGACCAAGCTCCTGCCGATCGTCCCGGTGGGCCCGGTCGTCGAGCAGCGCGCGGTCGCCAGCGCGCACCGCCTCGGCGTGCGCCACCTCGACCTCTACCAGGTCCACCAGCCCAACCCGGCGATCCGGGACCGCTGGACGATGCGGGGCATGGCCGCGCTGCGGGCCGTGGGCCTGGTGGGGGACGTCGGGGTCAGCAACTACTCGCTGGCCCGCTGGCAGGAAGCCGACGTGGCCCTCGCCGCGCCGGTGCTGTCCAACCAGGTGGAGTACAGCCTGGCCCGGCCGCGCCGCGGCGCCGCGCTGCTCGACTTCGCCGCCCGCGAGTCCCGGATCGTCATCGCCTGGAGCCCGCTCGCCCAGGGGCTGCTGGCGGGCCACTACGACGTGACCCACCGTCCAAGCGGACAGGTCCGGGCGGCCAACACGCTGTTCGGAACCGAGAACCTCGCCCGGGCGACGCCGCTGCTCGACGTGCTGCGCGAGGTCGCCGCGGCGCACGGGGCGAGCCCCGCCCAGATCGCGCTGGCCTGGACGATCCACCATCCACGGGTCGTGGCGATCCCGGGGGCGTCCGGCGTCGCCCAGGTGGAGAGCAACGCGGCCGCGGCCGACCTCGACCTCGCCGCCGACGAGTACGCCGCGCTCAGCGCCGCCGCCGACCGCTTCACCCCGCTCGCCGGCCCCCAGGCGCTCGCCGCGCTGGCCGCCGAACGCCTGCGTCGCTGAACCGGCCTAGCTTGCGTTGACGGAGCCGTCGGGGGCGTAGACCTCGTCGGAGGACATGATGTGAAACGGCGGGCAGACGCCCGTCGAATGGTGGGCGGCTGCTTCCAGGGCGAGCTGCACGCGCTGTTCGGCGTCGAGGCCGCGGGTGCTGTGCAGGGAGCCGCAGGCGTACTCGTCGCCGCTGCCGACGGCGTAGTAGTCGTCGACGCTGCGGCCGATCTGATAGTCCGAATCGATGCGGTAGAGGTGCCCGCGGATGCCGACGAGGAACAGTCCACCGCTCTCGCTGCCCGAGTCGTTGCGGGCGAATCCGCCCTCGCGCAGACAGTCGCGGACGACCGCAATGAAGTCGGTCGCCATGAACCGATCAAGGTCCCAGTCCTGGGGCACGGGCGGGACGAGGCTGTAGCGGAGCAGCTGGCCCATCCGGAACGAGTCGGTGAAGCCCATGATGAACTCACCGTTGCGGAACACCTTGGTGTCCGCGCGCACGGTGATGGACCAGCCGGCCACGCCGGCGCTGTCCCCACCGATCACGACCCGGCCGTCCTGCTGAACCCCGACGATGCAGGTCACGAAGCGGAATGGTACCGGTTCGCCCCGCGGACCGATGCCCCACCCCGTCTACGTCCTCCACCTTCGTCACGGACTGTCCCGAGCGTCCCGACCGATGTCACCTTGCCGACCTGCGCCGATCTCCCCGATCGGGCCGGCGTAGAGATGTGAGAGCGTGTTCGGGCGGCCGCGGCAGCACACGGCAGCACACGGCGACACACGCATACGGCCGACATCGGCGCTGGAACCAGACGCGGCGCTGGAACCAGACGTGGCACCGGGACCCGGGACAGGTCCCGGGACGACGCTACGGCGCTGGGCACCACCGAGAAGGCGCCGGACACCACCGAGAAAGGGACGGAACGGACGATGGGGATGAAGCGGTTCATGTCGCGGCTCGGGGTCGGAGGGGCCGAGGTCGAGACCGTGCTGGACCGACCGGAGACGCTGCCGGGTCACGTCGTGACCGGCACGACGACGATCACCGGCGGCAAGGTCGAACAGGAGGTCGAGAAGGTCCTCGTCTCCCTGGAGGCGACCGTCGAGGTCGAGCGGGACGACTCGACCTGGTACGAACAGGTCACCTTCGGCACCCAGCAGGTCGGCGGGGGCTTCACCATCAACCCCGGGCAGCAGATCACCGGCCGGTTCGAGCTGCCTGTGCCGTGGCAGACGCCGATCACCGACGTCGGCGGCTGGCACCTGCGCGGCATGAAGATCGGCGTGCGGACGAAGCTGGCGATCCCCGGCGCGGTCGACCCGGGAGACCTGGACCCGGTGGGCGTGCATCCGCTGCCGGTGCAGGAGGCGGTGCTGGCGGCGCTGGGCGACCTCGGCTTCCACTTCCGCTCCGCGGACGTGGAGAAGGGCCATCTCGGCGGCTCCGACCTGCCGTTCTACCAGGAGATCGAGCTCAAGCCGGCCGGCGAGTACGCCCGGCGGATCTCCGAGCTGGAGGTGACCTTCCTCGTCGACGGTGCCGGAATGGACGTCGTGCTGGAGGCCGACCGCCGCGGCGGGCTGCTCTCCCGCGGCGGCGACGAGCTCAGCCGCTTCCGCGTCGGCCACCACGACACCGACCGCCACGCGCTCGCCGGCCTGCTACACCAGCAGCTGGAGCACCTCGGCCGCCGCCGCGGCTGGTTCTGATTCCTGCCCGGAACCCATCCTGGCCGGAATCCATCCTGGCCGGTCGCCCGGCCAGGATGAGGGTTCCCACAATCCCGCCGTCGCGTTTTACTCTTCCGCCGATTCGGGTCTCAGTCAGCGATCAGAAATTCCCTGATCCGCGTCAGGTACTCACCGCGACGACCCGAGTCGTCCTCCCATTCGCCGACCAGCCCCCAAAGCTCGTCGATCTCTTTGTACGCCCCAGACTCAACATTCAGAGGCACCAGAATTCTGGCGGCATCCAATGGGCCCATGCGCGCCGCCAGCACGGCCGATCCAAGCACCCCCCTGACGGTTCGCCATGAATTCAGGAACAGAGGCTCGCCGAGATTGGCCAGCGCGAACACCTCGATGGCCGCCCGTCTCTCGACGCTCATCCGTTGACACCAGGCGCCAGACAAGATCCGCCTCCGCGTCCGAATCCGCAGCCCTGTCGAGCACGCGTGCCTCGACTGCTTCGACGGAGACGAGATCCACGACCACGGCCGCGACGAGCTCGGACAAGGTCAACGATCCCAGGATCTCCTCCGGAACCAAGGACATTGAGGTGCACAGCCTCCCATCAGCACGGTGGAACCCGCGCCGGACTCTGGCACCTGTCCAGTCGCCAGTATCGACGACTGTCAGGACAGGGCAGAGAGTCCCTACCGCGCGCCCGCTCGATCTCCCGTTTCGGCCGTCACCGACCTGGCCAGCTCTTTACGAACCTCGGTGAGACATCTCTCCGCGCGACCGGAGATCTCGGGGTCATGAAATTCCCGGGCCTCCGTGTTCATTCGCTCCCCCTCGCCCGGAGCAGGACATGATCTACGTTGCCGCATTCCAATTCCAATGGATCCGTTGGCGGGCGACCAGATGGATCATGAATGTACTCTTCTTCAGCTCCCGTTGAGCAAGTCTCGTGCTACATCTTGGTCCGCCGCTTCCCGCCCCGTCCACCCCGTCTCCTCGGCCGCCGCCGCGGCTGGTTCTGATTCCCGCCCGGCGTCCGGCTACCTGCCGCCGATCACGCCGATGGCGCCGATGGCGCCGCCCTGCGGACCGAGCCGGTCGAGACGGCCGTCCTCACCACAGCCACAGCAGGATGAGGGCGGCGCAGGAGCGTCCGTCGGCGCAGGACGTCGGGCGGACAGCGCTCGACGGGCACGACCTCGACCGTCCTGTCGTCCACGCGACACTCGCGGCCCCACTTCGGTAACCCGGGGGTAGATACCGGGTATGGCATACCGCGTATGGTGTCCCGAAAGAGGCAGACCATACCGAGTATGTGAATACCAGGTACGCCGCGCCCGGCAGGTACCTGCCGCCAGGCAAGTACCGATACAGGCACATGCGCAGGGAGGCGTGATGTCGATCCGACACGGGCTGCTGGCGTTGCTCGCCGAGCGCCCGATGTACGGCTACCAGCTCAGGGCGGAATTCGAGACGCGGACGGGCTCGATCTGGCCGCTCAACGTCGGGCAGGTCTACACCACGCTGCAGCGGCTCGAACGTGACGGGCTTGTCGAGCCGGCGGACACCGTCGGGGACGCCGATGACCAGACGGCCGTCTACCAGCTCACCGAGACCGGCCGCGCCGAGACCGAGAAATGGTGGTCGGCGCCGGTCACCCGCCACGCTCCGGCCCGAGACGAGCTGGCGATCAAACTCGCGCTCGCGGTCACGCTGCCCGGCATCGACGTGGAGCTGGTCGTGCAGCGCCAGCGCACCGAGACGATGCGTGCGGTGCAGCAGTACACCAGGCTGAGCCGCCAGGCCGACGAGTCGAACGACACCGCCTGGCTGCTCGTGCTCGACAGCCTCGTGTTCGCCGCCGAGGCCGAGATCCGCTGGCTCGACCACGTCGAGGCCCGGCTCGCGCGGGCGGCCCGCACGGGCGCCAGCCCGAGCGGTGCTCCCTCCCCGGCCGCACCGACCACGGCCCTGCCCTCGCCAGGCCGCCCAGGCGCGGCCACGACCGAAAAGAGCGGACGATGACCTCGATCGCGCCCCCCCGAATGCCGGAGCCGGAGCCCGTGCCCCACGGCGCGGCCCCTCCCACCTCGGCCCCGGTGCTCCGCATGCGCGGCGTGACCCGGGTCCACGGCGGTGGCGCGACCCAGGTCGTCGCGCTGCGCGGACTGGACCTCGTCGTCTACCCCGGGGAGCTGGTGGCCGTGATGGGCCCGTCCGGCTCGGGCAAGTCCACCCTGCTGACGTTGGCGGGCGGGCTCGACACCGCGACGTCGGGCGACGTGTTCGTCGACGGGACGGCGCTGGGACGGCTGTCCGCCAAGGCGCTCGCGGCGCTGCGTCGACGCAGCCTCGGCTACGTCTTCCAGGATCTCAACCTCGTTCCGGCGCTGACCGCGGCCGAGAACGTCGCGCTCCCCCGGGAACTCGACGGCATGGCCACGCGCAAGGCGCACAAGGAGGCCGTGGCCGCCCTGGCCGAAGTGGGCGTGGCCGAGCTCGCCGACAGGTTTCCCGACCAGATGTCCGGCGGCCAGCAGCAGCGCGTCGCGATCGCCCGCGCGCTGGTGGGCCCCCGGCGGCTCGTGCTGGCGGACGAGCCGACCGGCGCGCTCGACTCGGCGACCAGCGGCGAGGTGATGCGGGTGCTCCGGGCCCGCTGCGACGCCGGCGCCGCCGGCCTTCTCGTCACTCACGAGGCACGGCACGCCGGTTGGGCCGACCGGGTGGTGTTCCTGCGGGACGGCATAGCGGTCGACTCCACCGGCGAACCATCGACCCCCGAGTCCCTGTTCGACGGCACGTCGACCCGCCCGCACGGGAGCAGATCCTCCGACGGCCCACCGTTCGACCCCGGACGGACCGACCCCGGACGGACCGACCCCGGACGGACCAACGGGGACAGCGGTGACAGCGCGGGCGCACCGGGCGGAGCCGAGCGGTGACGAGGCTTGGATTCCCCGCCGGTCGGGCGGCTTTGCGGGTCGCCCGGCGCGACGCGCTGCGCGCCAAAGGCCGCACGCTGCTGGTTGCCGTGATGATCGGACTACCGGTCCTCATGGTCTCCGGCGTCGACGTCATCGCCCGATCGGCAGTCGACGGCCCTTCGGAGCACGTCTGGCGCAAGCTCGGCGCTCACCCCGAGCTGCAGGCACGGTTCGACGGCTGGAATTCCGGACTCCCGATGGCGCAGAGCCCCGACGCCGAGACCTTCAGTCCGGTCGACCCCGATGCGAGCGGGCCGGCCCAGCTGCCGGACGTCAAGAAGGCTCGGGCCGGCCTCGCCGCGGCGTTGCCGTCCGGGGACCGGCTCGTCACCGTGTACGACGCCTACAATGCGCGGTTCCGGATCGACGGCCCCGGCGCCCACGACGGCAACCGATTCGTTCGGGCGAACCTGCGCCAGGCCGACTGGACCGACCCCAGCCTCGCAGGCCTGGTCGGTATCGCCTCGGGCCGACTGCCGGCGAAGGAGGGCGAGGTCACGGTGACGGCCTCGTTCGCCAGGCACTTCGGCGTCGGGGTCGGCGACACCATGCGGTTCGAGCTTCCGGACCGTGCGACCGCCAGTGCCGACCCTCCCACCAGCGGTGCGGGGCGCGTACGCGTCGTGGACGTGGTGGGAGTCGCCCGCCTCACCGAGGAACGCAACACCAGGGCGGTGCTCGGCAGGCCGGGCCTGCTGCCGGCCGACGGCACCCCGGGCTACGGCAGCGACACGCTGTACGCGGCGGGTCCGAGTCCGGTCACCTGGAACGATGTGCTGCGCCTGAATCGGCTGGGTGCGGTCGTGGTGAGCCGGGCGGTGCTCGCCGATCCGCCCCCCGCAGGCGATGTGCCCGAGGTGCCGGGCAGTTCCGGCGCCTCCACCGCTCTCGACGCGGCGGTCGTCGCCACGGCCGTCGGCCTGGTGCTGCTCGAGGTCGCGCTGCTGGCCGGGCCGGCGTTCGCGGTCGGTACTCGGCGCAGCATCCGGCACCTCGCTCTGGTGTCCGCCAGCGGCGGCAACCGCAGGCAGATCGGCAACATCGTGCTCGCAGGCGGCCTCGTCGTCGGTTTCGGGGCCTCCGTGGCCGCCGCCGGGCTCGGCGCCGGCGTCGGCGTGGCGGCGCTGCCCGTCCTCGAGCACTACGAACAGGGCGACTTCGCGCACACCGACGTCCGGCTGCTCGACCTGTCACTCATCGTCGCCGTCGGGACGCTCACCACCGTCGCGGCTGCCGTCGTGCCGGCCTGGCAGGCCAGCAAGGTCGACGTCGTCGCGGCGTTGGCCGGTCGACGAGGCCCACTCGCCACCCCGAGGCGAGTTCCGGTGCTCGGCGTGGTCGCGGTCGCGGTGGGGGCCGGGCTGACAGCGCTCGGCGCGGTCATCGTCGAGCCGCTGCCGGTACTCGCTGGTACCGCGGTCGTGACACTCGGCCTGATCACGACCGCGGGATCGGTCGTCGAGCTCATCGCCAGGGCCGCCAGGCGGCTGCCGGTCGCTCCCCGGGTGGCCCTGCGTGACGCGGCTCGCCAGCGTGGCCGCACCGCCCCCGCCATCGGGGCAGTGATGGCCGCGGTCACGGGGTCGGTGGCGCTCTCGCTCTACGTCGCCGCGCTCGACAATCACGACCAGCTCACCTACCAACCGTCGGCCGCTCCCGGGGGCGTGGTGCTCGACCTGACGCGATGGGGGCCGAACGGACCGGAACAACCGCATCCGGCCGCGCCAGCGGAGGCGTTGCTGCGAGAGAACCTGCCCATCGACAAGGTCGCGCCGATCAACGTCATAGGCGATCCTGGTGGCGGTTCGTCCTCCTCCTACCCCTACCCGCGAAGCGACGTCACCTGCGGCTTCCCCTACGGCGACGTCCCCAGCCTGACGTCGTCGAACGCGTCGGTCGACGAACGGTGTGGCGAACGGGGGCTCGTCCTGGTCTACAACGGCGTCGTGGTGGGCGACGGCAGTGCGCTGGACGTCGCCAGCAACGGCGGCTACCCCGGTGTCCGGGCCGTCGTGGCAGCCGGCGTCGTCGCCGTGACGAACCCCCGGTACCTGCAGGCGGACGGGAACGTCGTCGTGAAGCTCAGTCAGCCGTACGATCCCGGGCAGTCCGATGTCGAGTCGAGCGAACGGACGCTCGTCCTGCCCGCCAGGCTCGTCAAGCGTACCGGCGGTACCCCGATCGACATGGTCGTCGTGCCACCGGCACTGGTACTGGCGCGAGGGTACGCGGTCATTCCCGGCGCGGTGGTCGCCAGCACGACTCACCTGCCCACCGCGGCCGAGGCGAAGCGGGCGGACTCGGCACTGGCGGACGCCGGAATCGACAACGGCCTCGTCGTCGAACGCGGCTACCAGAGCGCCTATGACATCGGGTTGTTGGCGCTGGCGGTCGCGGCTGCCGTGATCACCCTCGGCGCCACCGGCATCGCCGTCGGACTCGCCGCGGCAGACGGTCGCGCCGACCTGGCGACGCTCGCCGCCGTGGGGGCAAGCCCGGGGGTACGCCGCCGGCTGGCCGCCAGCCAGGCCGCAGTGATCGCCGGCATCGGGGCGGTGATGGGGGTCGTAGCCGGCGCGGTGCCCGGCCTCGCGTTGATCTGGATGCAACGCCACGGCTCCGGGGGGCTCGACCCGAGCTGGGAGTTCGTCCCACCCTGGCTGAGCCTGACCAGCATCGTCGTGCTCGTGCCGCTTGTGGCCGTGGCGTGCGGCTGGTTGTTCACCCGGTCACGGCTGCCCACCATCCGCCGCGTCACGCTCTGACCAAATGAACCGAGGCGCCCCGGTTGCCAGGCCAACGGACACAGGGCGGGCGGTTACCCGACGGGGATCACGCCGATGGCGCCGCCCTCCGGGCCGAGGCGGTTGAGAAGGATGGGGACCTGGTTCGCGGCGACGTACTCGTCGACTGCCTGCTGCGCGCCCTTCCACCAGCCGTAGTCGTCGATGATGAGGACGCCGCTCGGGGTGGCGCGCGGGTAGAGGTGCTCCATCTCGTGCTTGGTGGACTCGTACCAGTCGGTGTCGAGGCGGAGCAGGGCGATGCCGTCGGGAACGTTCTGCGGGATGGTGTCCTCGACCTTCCCCTGAATGAAGTGAATCTTGTCGGCCGGGTAGCCGATGCGGGCGACGTTGGCCTTGACCTGGTCGAGGGAGACGATGGCCCACGCCGAGTCGGCCTGGGCCGGGTCTGAGTGGGCGAGCAGGCCCGCGGCGGTCTGCCCGTCCGGCGCGACGTCCTTGTCGGTGGGCGGGGACATGCCCTCGAACGTGTCGAACAGGTAGAGATCCCGGCTGGTGTCACCGAGCTGCAGCAGCGTGCGGGCCGCCGCCATCGTGGAGCCGCCGGCCCACACGCCGCATTCGACGACGTCGCCCGGAATCTCGTTGCGAACGAGGTAGCGGACCGCCTGGATGAGGCCGAAGACCTTCGCCTGGTCGGTGAGGGTGTACGGGGCGCACTCGCGGATCGTGGCCAGCGCCTCGGCGTCCATGCCGGCGGGGATCTCCCAGCCGGGCCGGCGGACGAGGTCGAAACCGGACCGCTGCACCGCCTTACGCAGATAGACCTTCGCCTGGTCCTTGACGGCCATGTACGACTCCTTGACGACATCCGTAGCGCGGGGAACGAACGCGGAGTGCACCTGACCTGGGTCTCACCGCATCCACCGGGACGGCATATCCTCCCACGCTTCGCGGATCGTCGGTCCACGCTCCGCGTCCGGACCTCGGGCCTGCCTCCCACTCGTACCGCCAGCCTTCCGGGGATCGTCAGGACTGTCGGACCCGTTGGCTACCGTGAGACGGGCGCCCGGTGGTGCCTGGTGGTGCCTGGTGGTGCCTTGGTTGCCGAGCGCCGGCCGAGGGGGCGAACCGCGGTGGAGGCAGGATGACGACGATGCATCGCGTGCCACCGGAGATGTTCCGGTTCGCCACCGAGCAGAACGCCGACCTGTACACGGCCGTCCTGCGGGTGTTCGGCGAGGCGAACGAACGGTTGGAGACCACGCTCGGTCCGGACGGCATCGAGGAGCGGCTGGGGTCCGTCGGGTTGTTCCGGGCCCTGGGTCCGGACGAGCTCGGCCGTGCGCTGTCCCAGCTGGGTAAATGGCAGCTGCTCGACGTCATCCAGAACCACGGCGCCGACTACTCCACCGCCGCCGAGTACGAGCGCGGCAACCTCCAGTACTCACTGACCCGGCGCGGGGAGGCGGCGTTCGCCGGTGTCCAGCACGCGCTGGCGGTGCTGGCGTCCACGGGTGCGCTGCAGACCGCCGTCCTGGACGCCATCGCGGACAGACTCGACGCGTTGTATGCGCTGCTGCTCGACGAGACCTCGTCGGACCGCAGGCTCTTCACGACGCTGAGCGAGCTGGAGAACCATCTGGAGGCGCTGCGTGCGAACACGAAGCAGTTCAACGGCGAACTGCAGCGGCTCCTGCGGGCGGAGAACGCCGACCTTGACACCTTTCACGAGGTGAAGCGGGCGACGGTGACCTACCTGCAGGAGTTCGTCACCGACCTCGATCATCGCTCGCGGGCCATCCTCGACGCCGTCCGCCGGGTCGAGTCCCAGGGCGTCGAGGTGTTGCGTGCGCGGGCGTTGCGCGGCGCCGAGCTGTCGCCGATGGGCACCGACGATCCGTCGGTGGCCTGGTTGGAGCACCGCAGGCTGCGCTGGGAGGGCCTGCGGCTGTGGTTCGACCCGGACGACGGTTCCCGGCCCCGGGTGGAGCAGCTGCACACGGTGGCCCGGCGGGCCATCGTCGCCCTGCTCGCGACCCTGGAGCGCATCGGCGAGTCGCGGCGGCGGTCGTCGAGCGCGGCACGCGACTTCCGCGTGCTCGCCCGCGCCTTCAGCGCCGCAGCCGCCGAGAACGATCTGCACCGGCTCTGGGGCGCGGCCTTCGGCCTGACGCCGGCCCGCCACGCGCACCTGCGCCACCCCGATCCCGAACTGATACCGACCGGTGTGAGCTGGGCGGACGCGCCGTCGGTCGAGGTCTCGACCCTGCTGCGGCGCGGTGGGCGGGCCGAGCGGTTCTCCCGGCCGGGGCGGGTCCGTGACGTGACCGCGATCCGCCGCGAGCGCGCGGAGCAGGCGCGCCGTGAGCGCGCCGACCTGGAGGCCGGCTGGGAACGGCTGCGCACCGACGGGCCGCTGCGCCTGTCGGCGCTGCGCCAGCTCGACCACGAGGCACTCGCGCGTCTGCTGGACCTGCTGGGCCACGCGCTCGACGGAGAGCTCGACAGTTCGGGTGCGCGGCGCGCCACCACGGCCGACGGCCGGGTGGAGATCGTGGCGCGCCCGACCGACGACGGCCAGCTCGCGGTGATCCGCACCTCCCACGGTGTCCTCGTCGCGCCCGATCACCTCGTCGTCATCACCCTGGTCGGCCGGTTCACCCGCGCCGCCGGCGCCGCGGCCGAGGCGGGGCGATGAGCTCGTCGGCGAACCAGCACGTCCGGGACGAGCGTGAGGACGTCGCCCGGGGCATCCGGTTGTTGCTCGCCACCCCGCTGCTCACCGCGGCCGGGGATCCGGACGGGTTCACGATCGTGCGGCGGCGGCGCGGCCCGATCGGTGAGTGGTTCGAGTACTTCTGCGGGTGGCAGCTGCGGGTCGAACCGCGGGCGGGCTATGCGAGGCTGGTGAAGATCCGACCGGTGCCGGATCCGCCGCGCCCGGCCCGGCGGGCGCGCTCGACCCGGGCGCCCTTCGACCGGCGCCGGTACGTCCTGTTCTGCGTGGTCGCCGCCGAGCTGATGGACGGGCCCGTCACCACGATCGGGCTGCTGGCCGACCGCGTCGCGGCCGCCTGCGCGGCCGATCCGGCGTTGCCGCCCTTCGACACGGCGAGCCACGCCGAGCGGATGGCCTACGTCGACGCGCTGAAGCTGCTGGAACGGTTCGGCGTCGTGAGCGCCGTGGACGGTGTCACCGACGCCTACGTGCAGTCCGAGGACGCGAAGGTGCTGTACCGGGTCGACACCACCCGCCTGGTCGGGCTGCTGGCCGCGCCGACCGCCCCGTCGAGGGT